>JAEMGR010000011.1 GCA_016458225.1 Myxococcaceae bacterium JPH2
CAAGAGCTGGTCCCTGGTGAAACTCGGCACGACCCAAGCCCAGCGCAAGCTGTTCTTCAGCCTGGCGCGCACGCGCCGCGAGCTGGAGAAGTTCGGCAACGGCGACGCCGTGGTCAACGTGGAAGAGATTGCCCGGCGGCTGCACGTGAAGCCCGGCGAGGTTCGTGAAATGGAGCAGCGCATGGGCGGCAGGGACTTGTCACTCGATGCGCCCATGGGCGAGGACGGCGGCAACAGCCACGTGGACTTCGTGGTCAGCGCCGCCGCATCCCAGGACGACGAGTTCGCGGACAAGGAAGAGGCGGGCCTCATCCATGCCCGCGTCCGCACCGCCCTCATGCGCTTGGATCCCCGTGAGCGCTTCATCATCGAGCAGCGCGTCATGAACGAGCGCCCCATGACGCTCAAGGAGCTGGGCGAGCACTTCGGCTTCTCCCGCGAGCGCGCGAGGCAGTTGGAGATCCGCGCCAAGGACAAGCTCAAGGCGGAGCTGGCCGCCCTGATGGCCGAGGTCGACCCCGAGGCCATCGCCGCCCAAGGCTGAACCCCAGCCCATCCGGGCCACGACGCATTGCGTCCCGAGGCTGCCCCCTGCCTGCCCGGGGGGCGCACTCCTTGCCGAATGCAAGCGTCTCTTCGCGCCCGCGTCCGGACCCTGCTACAAGGGGCCCCCTGATTACCCTGTCAGGAGCCCCCGCTTGGCCCACGGTTCACAACAGGTCGCAGAAGATCGCGACCCCATTGCCCCGAGTTCCGCCCCGCACGTGCACACGCCCTACGTCGCTTCGACCGAATCGCCGGCAGAGCTGACGGCGCGGGGCCTGATTCTCGGCTCGGTCCTGGGCATCGTCTTCGCGGCGTCGTCCGTGTACCTGGCCATCAAGGTGGGCCTCACGGTGTCGGCGTCCATCCCGGTGGCGGTGCTCTCCATCGCCATCTTCCGCGTTCTGGGGCGCTCCAGCATCCTGGAGAACACCATCGTCCAGACGACGGGCTCGGCTGGTGAGTCGCTGGCCTTCGGAGTTGCCGCGGCCCTGCCCGCCCTGCTGCTGCTGGGCTACGACATCAACCTGACGCACGCGTTCCTGACGGCGGCCCTGGGCGGCATCCTCGGCGTGCTGATGATGATCCCCCTGCGCCAGGGCCTCATCGTCCAGGAGCACGGCAAGCTCACCTATCCGGAGGGCACCGCCAGCGCGGACGTGCTCATCGTCGGTGAGAAGGGCGGCACCAACGCCCGCACGGTCATCGTCGGCTTCCTGTTGGGCGGCATCTACAAGTTCGCCTACGCCGGCATGAAGCTCTGGAAGGAAGTCATCCTCACGCCCATCCAGGGCCTCAAGAGCGCCACCCTGGCCGCCGAGGTGAGCCCGGAGCTGCTCGGCGTGGGCTACATCATCGGGCCGCGCGTGGCCGCCGTGACGTTCGCGGGCGGCGTGCTCAGCTACCTCATCCTCATCCCGATGATCTCGTTCTTCGGCGGCATGCTGGACACGCCGCTGCTCGTGCACAACGGCAAGCTCATCCGGGACATGTCGCCGGATCAGATTCGCAACGCCTACGTGCTCTACATCGGCGCGGGCGCGGTGGCGACCGGCGGTCTCATCAGCCTCATCCGCTCCATGCCCACCATCGCGGGGGCCTTCAAGCGCAGCGTCCAGACGCTGATGGAGTCGCGCAACCAGGGCATGCAGCCCCAGGTGCTGCGCACCGAGCAGGACCTGCCCATCACCGTCGTCATCGTCGGCAGCCTGCTGCTGGTGCTCGCCATCTGGCTGGCGCCGCCGCTGCACGTCAACTTCATCTCCGCCATCCTCATCGTCATCTTCGGCTTCTTCTTCGTGACGGTGAGCGCGCGAATCACGGGTGAGATTGGCAGCTCGTCCAACCCCATCTCCGGCATGGTGGTGGCCACGCTGCTCGTCACCTGCCTCGTGTACCTGCTGTTCGGCTGGACCTCGTCGCCCGACCGCTTCATGGCGCTGACGACGGCGGCCATCGTGGGCATCGCGGCCTCCAACGGCGGCACCACCGCGCAGGACCTCAAGACGGCCTACCTCGTGGGCGGCACGCCCAAGAAGCAGCAGATCGCCCTCTTCGTGGGCGTCATCACCAGCGCCATGTTCATCGGCCTCGTGCTGGTGCTGCTCAACCAGGGCGCCACCACCATCATCCCCGAGTCGCACCCCAATGTGCAGGTGAGCGAGCTGACGGACGAGGTCCGCACGCAGCACACCTTCAAGTGGGACGCGGCCCGCGCCACGCTCACGGAGCGCGGTCTGGATGACGCCCACCTGCGCCGCGCGCTCTGGGCCCAGGGCTATGAGCTGAGCCCGGTGGACGCCGGCCCGATGCAGGTGCGCAGCTGGCGCCCGGTCACGGCCGAGCAGCTCGCGGCCATCACCGTGACGCCCGCGAACGGCCAGGCGGTGAAGCTGTCCGACCTGGGTGCCGTCACCTCGGCGGGGGAGCAGAACTACAAGGTCGGCTTCGTGCGCGGCGCGGACACCCCCGTGCCCGCCGGCAAGTACCTGGTCGACGGCTCCGGCACCATCCAGTACCTCGTGGATCCGGGCATCGGCGGTCGCATCACCGAGTACGAGGGCCAGCAGCTCACCCGCTACTCGGCCCCGAAGGCGCAGCTCTTCAGCCTCATCATCGACGGCATCCTCACCCGCAAGCTGCCGTGGGACCTGGTGCTCCTGGGCGTCTTCATCGCGCTGATGCTGGAGCTGTGCGGCGTGTCCGCCCTGCCCTTCGCCGTGGGCGTGTACCTGCCCATCAGCAGCACCACCCCGCTCTTCGTGGGCGGCATGGTGCGCTACCTCGTGGACCGCATCCGCGGAGGCTCGGCCGCCGAGTCCGAGTTCTCGCCGGGCACCCTGATGTCCTCTGGATACATCGCCGGCGGCTCCATCGCGGGCGTGCTCATCGCCATCCTGGAGATCGCCAGCGACGGGGCCTGGACGCGCGCCATCAACCTCCCCGCCCTGCTCGGCACGAACGGCGCGTTGGGCCGCTTCCTGAACGCGGTGGGCGAGAGCGACTCCGCGTCCCCGCTCTGGTCCAACGTGTGGGGCCTGGGCATCTTCGCGGCCATCACGGTGTTCCTGCTGCGCTCGGCCATCAAGGGCCCGAGCGGCGCAGAGGCCCCGCCCACCGGCAAGTAGTCCCTCAGCACGCCCACCGGTCCGCGCCTCTTCGGGGCCGGCCGGTGGGTTCACTCACGAGGCGGCGTGGACCCAGGTCCCGCCGCCTCGCTGTGTTTCAAGGCTCAGAGCGACTGCGTCGAGGCCGGCAGCTGGGGGGCGCGGGCGTCCGGGCCCACCGCTTCGGCGCAGACGTACTCGGTGCGCAGGGGCGCGACGATGCCGAAGGAGAAGACGTAGACGAACGGGGCCCACCACGGCCAGTAGACGTCCACTCGGGACAGCCCGTTGCGGCACTCCCCGGCGGCCACGTCCGACGCGGTCAACCCGTAGACGAGGCTGACCCCGGTCTGCTCCGAGGGGAGTCCCTCACGCGGTGCGCCGCTGCGCACGCTCAACCGAAAGCAGCCCGTCAGCGTCAGCAGCACCATCCCGGACGCCACCACTCGCTTCATCGGATCCACCCTCATGTCGGTGCGAAGGCGGCGGTCCGTAACACAACCGGATTTCCCCGTCATCTGCCACACCGGAGCGGGCGCGACACCCCCACGTGACGTCCGCCCGGGGGCGCCTGCTGGGGTGTTGACCAGGAGTCAGGCTAAACTGGCGTCCCCCCATCCCGGGCATCCGCCCAGCCCGGATTCTTTCAGGAAGCATGGCCCCGCCCCAGAAAGTCACGGAAGCGAGCACGGAACCGGAGCAGTCGCCGGACGTGCGCGAGAAGGTGGAACTGGCGCGCACGTTCGCGTTCCATCTGCTCAAGGGCATCAAGCAGATCGGCATGTACCGCCACAACGAGGCGCGCTTCCCGGAGTTCCTCGCCAAGGCGCTCGAGTCCATCAGCGCGTACACCGAGAAGTTCGGCCCCCTGTCGCTGAAGGTGGAGCAGCAGAACCTCATGCTCCACAACGAGTCGCTGTTCACCGAAGACACGCCGCTCCCCTACAAGTTCTTCCGCGACGGCATCCGCCAGCTCATCTTCCGGCCCGGGCTGGCCATCGACGAGCTGGTGACGCTGACGCTCATCGCCCTGTCCGAGCCCGAGCGCGGCGCGGACGACGTGCTGGCGCAGCTGTGGCGCGCCGGCATGCAGAACGTCGAGTACGTGGTGGTCGAAGGCTTCTCCATGGAGAACGCCTCCGAGGAGGAAGTGCAGGTCGAGGTGGACAAGGTGGTGGGCTACCTCTACGCGCGCCTCCAGACGAACTCGGATGACTTCCTGCGCTTCGCGCGCGTGTCCGCGGAGGACCTGGACGCCAAGCTGGAAGGCGTGGAGCAGCTGCGCGGCCTGGTGGTTGGCGGACGCCACGCCACGGACGAGCTGAAGGCCTCGCTCCAGCGGGAGATCTCCGAGGAGGAGACGGCGCGGCTGTTCCCCAAGCTGGTGGGCGCGGTGTTCCAGGTCGTCGAAGGCGGCGTGGATGACGCCTCCCTCATCGAGGAGATCTTCGTCCAGCTGCTCGACATGATGTTGCTCCAGGACGACTTCGCCACCGTCAATCAGATCGTCCTCAAGCTGCGCGCGCTGTCGCAGCGCGATGGCGGCGCGGGCCTGGGCCGGCTGATGGAGACGTTCCTCGTGAAGATGGGCGAGGAGCAGCGCCTCATGCGCCTGGGCGAGTCACTCAAGCAGGCGCGCCCGAAGAACCCGATGGACGTGACGCGCTATCTCCAGGCGCTCGGCATCGAGGCGGTGATTCCGCTGCTCACCGTGCTGGAGACCATCGAGATCCCGGAGAACCGCATCCTGCTGTGCGACGTGCTCGCGGGCTTCGCTCGGGACATGCCGGAGCCCTTCGTGGCGCGGCTGCTGTCAGACCGGCCGCAGACCGTGCGCGACATGGTCTACATCCTGGAGAAGAGCAACCACCCCGAGCGGCTGAAGATGTTCGCGCAGGTGCTCAAGAGCCCCAACCTGGTGGTGAAGCTGGAGGTGCTCAACATCATCGGGCGCGGGCGCACGGGCGAGTCCCGCCGGGTCATCGCGGAGGCGCTCCAGGACCCCGTCTCGCAGGTGCGCATGCTGGCCGCGAAGCTCCTGCCCGAGTTCGACCGGGACAAGGCCTTCGTCGATTTGATCCGGTTGGTGCGCGACCCCGGCTTCGACAAGAAGGTCCCCGACGAGAAGATGGCGGTCTACACGGCCATCGGCACCACGGGCACGCCGGCCGCGCTGTCGATGATGCAGCAGTTGCTCACGGTGAAGCCCTCGCTGCTCAACAAGCGGCGGGTGATGGACGACAAGCTGTTGGCCATCGCGGCCCTGGGCGGAGCGTGCTCCATCCAGTCGTACAAGATCCTGCAAGGCGTGGTGGAGGACCGCACGCAACCCGTGGAGGTCCTCACCGCGGCGCGCAAGGCGATGTATCAAACGCGCAAGACGCTGTTCGGCGACTCGGCGCTCCCAGAGGAGGCGTGACGCGATGGCTGACAACATCAAGATCACCCAGACGCAGACCGCCCAGGGCGAGAACCTCAACGAGTACGGCCGCGAGCACAACGAGAAGCTCCAGTCGCTCGCGCGCAGCATGCTCGCGGGCTTCTACATGCTGGTGCGCTCGGTGAAGATGTACGACCCGGACAACGGCGTCTTCGAGAAGCCGTTGCACCAGCTCCAGGACATCATCAACCAGATCATCGGCAAGGAAGGCCGGCTGGAACTCACCGGCGTGAAGGACTCGTTCTACATGAACGGGATGCTGGTGAAGGTGGACCTCAACTCCATCGAGAACCAGCGCTACCTGCTCACGGAGATGCGGGCCAAGGACGTGGGCGGCATCACCCTCACCAAGCCGGTGACGGTGCCCGAGCTGAAGAACTTCGTGTGGATCTTCAGCAAGGAGCAGCAGTCGAGCGCCGAGGAGGACGGACTCGCGGGCCGCAAGCTGCTCAACATGCGCGTGGCCAAGTTCTCCAAGCTGAAGGAGAAGCTGAACAAGGACATGGACAACCCGGGCGACCAGAAGGTCGACCGGAAGAAGTACGCCATGACCGTGTACGCGCGCGCCGTCTTCTTCATCCAGAAGTACCTGGAGTCCGTACGCGCCGGGAAGCCCATCGGCTCCTCTCGCGCGCTGCGGTTGGTGCAGGACTTCGTGGACATCTCGTTCGACCAGAAGACCCACTTCCTGGGCATGACGACGATGAAGCGCGAGGAGGACTACCTCGTCTACCACCAGGTCAACGTCACGCTCATGTGCATCGTCTTCGGCGCGGAGCTGGGGCTCACCAAGCCGCAGCTTCGCGACCTGGGCTACATCGCCCTCTTCCACGACGCGGGCATGACGACGCTGCCCGAGCACCTGGCCACCAAGCGCGGCGCGCTGACTCCGGACGAGAAGGCCGCGGTGGCGCGCGCGCCGCTCATTAGCGTGCGCAACATCCTGATGGAGAAGGGCTTCAGCCGCTCCACGCTGCTGCGCGTGGTGACGACGTTCGAGCACAAGACGGACTACGGCACCGCGGTGCGCGACGCGCGCGGCAACATCCAGATGATCATCCCCAAGACGAACCTGGGGGTGTACGCGAAGATCATCGCCATCTGCGACGCGTACGACGCGCTCACCTCACGCCGGCCCTACCGGGATGCCTACGGCCCCGAGGTGGCGCTGATGCTGATGTGGACCGAGATGCGCCAGAAGTTCGACCCGGACCTCTTGTCCGTCTTCATGCGCGTGATGGCCATCCAGCCCATCAAGGTGCTCAGCCGCCGCCAGCAGCAGCTCAGCGTCTCCGGGATTTGATCGCGGGCGCCGGGGGCGCACCGGCCTCGCGCAGCTTGGCGAGCGCCTGGGAGAGGTCCTCGGGCACCGGCGCCTCCAGCGCGACGTCCTTGCTCGTGCGAGGGTGCGCGAACGCCAGGCGCCACGCATGGAGCGCCTGTCGGCCCAGGGCCTCCTGCGCCTCGGCCACCGCGCCCTTCGCCTTGCGCCCCGCGCCGTAGAGGGTGTCGCCCAACAGTGGATGCCCCGCCTCTGACAGGTGCACGCGAATCTGATGCGTGCGACCGGTGAGCAGGTCCACCTCCACCAGCGCCGCGCCGTCGAAGGACTCGAGCACGCGGTACAGGGTGATGGCGGGCTTGCCCTCCTTCACCTTGCCGGTGAAGCGCTGGCGGTGCACGGGGTGCCGCCCATAGAGCGTCTCGATGCGCCCTTCGGCGGGCGGAACGCCGTGCACCAGGGCCAGGTACGTCTTGGACACCGCCCGCGTCTTGAAGGACTTCTGGAGCGCCACGAGGGCCTGCTCGTGCTTGGCGACCACCAGACAGCCCGTGGTGTCCTTGTCGAGCCGATGGACGATGCCGGGCCGAAGCTCGCCGCCCACGCCGGCCAGGTCCTTCACCCGGTGCAGCAGCGCGTTGACGAGCGTCCCGGACGCGTGCCCCGCGCCCGGATGCACCACCATGCCCGAGGCCTTGTTGACCACGACGATGTCGCGGTCCTCGTGCAGCACCGCGAGCGGCAGCTCCTCCGCTTGAGGCACGGCCGCCACGGGAGCGGGAACCTGGAGCGAGAGCACCTCTCCACCGCGCAGGCGCTGCGACACCTTGGTGGGCCGGCCGTCCAGGAGGACGTGGCCCGACTCGATGAGGGCCTGCAGCCGCGAGCGCGTGAGGTCGGGAAACGCCCGCGCGAGGTGCTGATCCAAGCGCTCGCCTCGGGCCTCGGGCGGAGCGCGATGCTCGCGAATGTCGGGCGCAGCCACGGCTGGGACTACCAGATCTTCGACTTCACATGCGCCTTCGAGCGCAGGACGATGTCGTTGACGGCGCGCTCGAAGAAGTTCGCCTTGGTGAAGATCTCCTGGCTGACGCGGCTCTTGTAGAGGTCGCGGCCCTCCTCCAGTTCCTCCTTGAGGACCTCGAAGAGGTTGTCCTGCTCGATGCCCTTGATGATCTTCTGCTCGTTGTAGAGCGAGATATCGGAGGCGATCGCGCGTGCGAGTCGCATCGCCTTGATCTTTTCCTCTTCCGTCATCGTGTCCCTACTTAGGCACCGCCCCCGGGGGAGTCAACTTTCCTGGTGCCGACACCTGCGCGAGCCAGCCCGGGTTCAGCGCCCGCCCTTGCCCGCCTTCTCAGAGGACAAGGCCAGGTAGCTCTTGGACACCCGGAGGGGATCCAACCCCAGCTCACGCGACAGGTTCATCAGGATTCCGCGCAGGTAGACCGTCGTCGGGAGGGCCCCGTAGGAATCCGCCTCCACGTTCTCCAGGTGGTGCCGGGAGATGCGCGTGCGATCCGCCACCTGCTGGAGGCTGAGCCCCCGGGCCTCGCGAACGCGGCGCAGCAGTTCACCGTTGAACTCCGCATCCGGCGGGATGTCGAGTCCACGGGGCCGCGCCTCGCGAACCCGCGCCGCCACCTGGGCCAGGGCCGACTCCGCGGTGGAGATGGCCGAGTCCTGGGCGATCACCTCCGCGTCGCCCAGGGCGCGCCCCGAGCCAGCCCGGCTGACGGCACCTCGAGAGTGGGAAGATGACGCGGGCTCGGCCACCGAGCGCACCGGCACACGAGGCCCTGAAGGCAACCCAGCAGGCCGGGTCGCTCCAGCCCCGGACGGCACAGCCTTCTCCACCGAGGCGGCGATCGCGGGGGCCGGAGCCTCCTCACGCGCCGGTTCGGAAGTCGCCGAGCGAGTGGGCTCGGCCGACGACGCCACGGGCGCGGGAACCGCCGGACTCACGGGCTCAGGCGGCGGCGACGCGGGCGCCGGCGTCGAAGCACGGACAGGTTCGGGAGACGACGCCACGGGCGCCGGAACCACCGGGTCCACGGGATCGGAAGACGGCACCGGAGCAGGCGCTGGCGGTGCGGAGCGAACAGGCTCGGGCGATGGCGCCACGGGCACGGGAGTCACCGCGGCAGCGGCTGCGCCGTGGGGCTCGGCCTCCGTGCTCGTCGTGGATCCGGTCTCGGCCGCCGGGGTGGGCACCGACTCAGACTCCGCCGTCCGAATGGGCTCGGTGGATGCCGACGTCCGCGCGGGCTCCCCGCGCACACTCGACTCGGACGTGACTCCCCTGCCCTGTGGCTCGGCTCCAGTCTCCTGGCTCACGGCCTTGGCGACCGGAGCCGAAGCGTCTTGTGGCGCGGAGGGCTGAGGCGCCGGGACGTAGACGAACGAAAGGCCGCGCGAGAACGACGAACGGAACGCCTCCACCACCGACACACCGGCGACGGACACCGGCGCGGAGGCCGCGGGCGGCTTCGTTCCCGTCGCGCCCTGCGAGGACGCGGAGTCGTCGGAGCGAGCCTCAGGGGTTGCAGTGGCCACCGGCTTCGCGGCCGAGGCCTCCGCACCTTGAGCGACCGGCGCCGCTGTCGCGACCGGGGCCTCGACCGATGCGGCCACCGGCTTCGGCACGGCCCCCTCGGGAGCGGACTCAGGCGCCAGGGTGCGCACGGCGTCCACCGCGCCCGCGGCGGTCGCGAGCGCATCCGCGGCGGTCGCCAGGGCCTCGGCGGCGCGCGACTTCGCGTCGTGCTTGCTCGTGGCGCTCGTGCCGGACACCCGCTCGCTGACGCCCACGGTGCGGTCGTACTCGACGCGCAGGTCCGGGTCCGTGAGGAACTCCATCGCCTCCGTCAGTCGCTCGCGCAGGGCTTCCAACTGCCCAGGGTCCGCGAGCGCATACACGGCAATCGAGTCGGGCGCGTACATCTCCATCTGCCGCTGGTACGCGGCACGGATGTCCGCCTCGGACGCGTTGGCGGGGACCTCCAGGAGTTCGTAGTAGCTCTGCTGCTCGAAAGGCTTCATGGGGTGGAAGGACCGGAAGGAAGACCGTCGATGGCGAGGATACGCGCGGCGAGGCGCTGGAGTCCCTGGGAAGCCAGCGACTCAGGGCGCTCCATCAGCACGGGCCGCCGCTTGCGCACGGCGCGCCACGCTTCATCGTCGTACCGGATGGCACCGAGGTCGTCCATGTCGATGCCAAAGAACTTCTTCCAGGCCGAGACCATCGCGGCGCCCACCTTCAGGTCCGCGTCCGTCCGAGCCTGGTTCACCACCAGACGGACATGGAACTGCCCCAGCTCCAAGGCCAGCCGATCCGCTTTCGCCTCATCCCGCTTGCGCACCTGAGCCACCACGTCGTGGAGGGTGCGCAGCGCCCCCTCGCGGGTGGACATGGCGCGCTCCACCACATCCTCGATGCCGTACTGCGCCTCCACCTGCTGGAGCTTCCGGAAGAAGGCCGCCTTGACGAAGCGGTAGGCGTTCTCGACGGAGGTGGGCTCGGGCAGCACCACCAGCACGCCGTGATCCGCGAGCAGGAAGAAGTCGAGCGTGTTGAAGCTGGTGCCCGCGCCCAGGTCGAGGATGAGGTAGTCCACCGACTGCTGGGCCAGCAGCGTGCGCAGCAGCTTCTGCTTCTGCGCGTACTTGAGGTTGGCCGCGTCCAGCGAGTCCTGCGCGCCCGCGATGAGGTCGAGCCCCGGCACGCCCGTGGGCACCATCACCTCTTCCAGCTTCGCCTTGCCCTTGCGCAGGAAGTCCGAGAGCGTCACCTCGGGCTGCCCCACGCCCAGACAAGTGTGCAGGTTGGCGCCGCCCAGGTCCGCGTCCACCAGCAGCACGCGCTTGCCGGACTGCGCCAGCGCCACGCCCAGGTTGGCGGACACCATCGACTTGCCAATGCCGCCCTTGCCGCCTCCCACGGCGATGATGCGTCGCGAGTGGCCCCCCAGCCCTGGCGATCCGGCGACCATCGATTCGTTCTCCACGGTGCCCGAGGAACGGGCCTCCGCGCCCAGCAAGGGGGGGCGGATGGACTCGGGTGGCAGGCGCGGCGGTGGCACGGGCTTCAAGCGACTTCGCATCAAAGCCCGTCCTACCGCCCGAGTCGAATCCTCGCCAATTGGCGACCCCGTGCCCAGGAGGTTCCCGGGCGGCGCAGGGCCTGTGCCCCTCGCATGCCTGCCCGGGTGGCAAGCTGGAAACCCCTACCTGGCGGGATTCAGCGCGCTACTCGTCGAGCAGCTCGACGTTCCAGTACGACGCGTCGGCCAGATGCAGGAACGGCAGCCACTCGCGATAGGTGACCTTGCGGAGCGCGCCTCGGAACAGCGGCGTCCAGCGCGGGCGGACGGGCTTCTTCAGCAGCTTCATGCCTGCCTGCTCGGGCGTGCGGCCCCCCTTGCGCAGGTTGCACGGCACGCACGAGCACACGACGTTCTCCCACGTCGTCTTGCCGCCCTGCGCGCGCGGATTCACATGATCCAGGTTGAGTTCGGCGCGCGGGAGCTGCTTGCCGCAGTACTGACA
This sequence comes from Myxococcaceae bacterium JPH2, assembly GCA_016458225.1. Lineage (NCBI taxonomy): Bacteria > Pseudomonadati > Myxococcota > Myxococcia > Myxococcales > Myxococcaceae > Myxococcaceae bacterium JPH2. The sequence continues at coordinate 11,420 of JAEMGR010000011.1, forward strand.
GGTGTCGTTGTCTCGGGCGTAGATGTTCAGCCGCGAGAAGCGGACTCGGTTGCGCGGGAGATGGTCGTACGCGCTGAGCACGAGCACGCGCGGGATGCGGATGGTCCGCTCGATGGTGGTGATGCAGTCCTGCGTCGCGCTCAGCGCCGCCCAGTCATCGAACTCATAGAGTCGGTACTGCGAGTCGATGGCCTTGGCCACGCCGAGATACAGCAGCGAGAACGCTCGCTTCACCGACGTGACATGTACCGGTTGGTAGTACCGATTCAAGACAAGGACGGCGCTGTTGATCATGGCTTGCCTTATGGACTGACGGCCGCCATCGCCTGCGCGACCGAGCTGAGCTCCTCCTCCGCGAGACACCGGACATCGAGAACGACCTCGTCATCCGCGATTCTTGCAATAACCGGCACCTCGGCGCCGCGCAGGCGTTCGAGGAATACTTCCGGCTCCTGAACGGTGAGGATGCAAGCGAAGGAAGGCAATCTGGCCAGCGGCAGGGCGCCACCGCCCACCTGTCCCACCACCTCCCCCATCCGAGCGCGCACGCCCCGCTCTCCCAACAGCGACAGGAGCCGCTCGGCCCGCGCGCGCAGCGCCTCGGGCGACTGGGCGAGCAAGCGGTAGGCGGGGACAGCCTCCGGTCTCCCGTCCCGGTAAAGCTCCAGCGTGGCCTCCAGCGCGGCCACCGTCATCTTGTCCACACGCAGGGCGCGCGTGAGCGGATGGGATTTGATGCGCGCCAGCAGGTCCGCGCGGCCCACGATGATTCCCGCCTGTGGCCCGCCCAACAGCTTGTCTCCCGAGAACGCCACCACGTCCGCGCCGTCCGCCACCGCCCGCGGCACCGTCAGCTCACCCGAGATCCCCTCCCCTGGCAGCGACACGAGCGCGCCCGAGCCCAGGTCGAGGAAGACAGGCACCCCACGAGGACGCCCCACCGCCGCGAGCGCGGGCAGCTCGGTGGACTCGGTGAAGCCCACCACCGCGAAGTTGGAGCGGTGCACCTTCACGAGCAGCCCCGTGTCGGGGCTCACCGCCGCCTCGTAGTCCGCGCGGCGCGTGCGGTTCGTGGTGCCCACCTCCACCAGCTTCGCCCCGGATTGCCGCATGACATCCGGCACTCGGAACCCGCCGCCAATCTCCACCAGCTCGCCGCGAGAGACGACGCACTCGCGCCCCGCCGCCAGCGAGGCCAGCACCAGCAGCACCGCCCCCGCGCAGTTGTTGACCACGAGCGCGTCCTGCGCCCCCGTCAGGCCACACAACAGGTCGACCACGGGCGCGTAGCGGCTGCCGCGCTCGCCTTCATCCAGGTCGTATTCGAGGTTGGAGTAGCCCTGCGCCACGTGCGCCACGCGAGCCACCGCCTCCGGCGCGAGTGGGGCACGCCCCAGGTTGGTGTGCAGCACCACACCCGTCGCGTTGAGCACCGGCCGCAGTCGAGGCGTCGCCAGCGTGGCGAGCGCCGCGTCCAGGTCCTCGTCCTCGAAGGGCTTGGGCTCGCCGCGCAGCAAGCGCGCTCGCACGCGCTCCACGGCGAGCCGCGCCGCCGCCACGATTCGGCCCCGGGGCAATCCCATCAACCGGGGCGCCAGGGAGGGCCGCCGCAGCAGCAGCTCGATGGACGGGAGCGCGCGCAAAAGCGCGTTCTTCTCACCGTCCTGCTTGTTCGACGGAGCGCCCATGCGGGCGACTCTACCCTCTCGCCTCGCCAGCGGTAAGGGCGCGAGGCGTCACCCGCTTGTCACCCGCCACACACTTAACGCGAAGCGCTGGGCAGCAACGGCAGGTGAGGCGCGTGCCCGTAGAGGAGCTGGTACGTGTTGTACGAACGCAGCACGCGCTTGATGTAGCCGCGCGTCTCCGCGATGGGGATCTCCTCCACCCAGGCGTCCAGGGGCTGCCCCGGCTTGTCGGAGCGCCACCGGTTCACCGCCGCGGCTCCGGCGTTGTAGCTGCCCACCGCGTAGGGGGTGTTGCCCTTGAACTGCTTCACCAGCGTCCCCAGGTAGTGCGCCCCCAGGCGGATGTTGAGGTCGGGCTGGAGCAGCGAGTCCACGTGGAAGCGCTTGATGTTGAGCTGGTGGGCCACGGCCTTCGCGGTGGACGGCATGAGCTGCGTGAGCCCCAGCGCGCCCGCCCATGACAGGGCCTTGGGATCCAACGCGCTCTCCTCGCGCATCAGGGCCTGGAGGAGATCCGGCTCCACGCCCGCGGGCGCCGTGTGCTTCTCGATGAGGTCGCGGTACGCGTTGGGATAGGCCACCTCCCACACGGGTCGGGTCTGCGCGGTGATGCGCCCCGTCAGGTCCCGACGCAGGGCCAGCCGCGCCACCGCGTGCGCCGAGCGCTCATCACCCGACAGCGCCATCACCAGCACCAGCAGCCGCATCGCCTCCGCGGGCTGGCCGGCGCGGTTGACCAGCAGCAGCTCGGACGCCACCGAGTCGGTGAAGCCCAGCCGCAGCAACTCCACGCCCGCCTTGAAGTGCGGATCCTCGCCCATGGGGCCCGCGAAGAGCGGCCAGGGGCTGGCGGACTCGGGGACGTTGAAGATGTCGGGCGAGATGCGCTCCAGGCGCTTCGGATCCATCGTCGCGAGCTGCGAGCGGGCCATCAGCCCGTAGTACGTCGCGGGGTGCTCCACGGCGAGCTGCTCCATCAGCTCCACCGCGCCCTGGATGTTCCCGCGCTCCTGCAGCGTCCGCGCACGCCAGTAGCGCGCGCGCTCCACGTCGTAGGACTCGTCCGCGTTGCCGAACTGCGCCTCGATGCGATCCAGGAACGCGACGCCACCGTCCTCCGCGCCCGACGTCCGGGCGATCCAGAACGCCTTGAAGAGCGCCTCGCCCAGGAAGTCGCCCCGGGGATACAGCCGCGCCAGCTCGTCCAGGCGCGCCATCGCCTCCTTGGGCCGCGACGTCTTCACGTACAGGTCGGCGGCGTAGAAGAGCGCGTCGTCCGCGAACGAGTGGTCGGGGAACTCACGCGCCAGCCGCTCGTAGGTCTCCGTTCCACGCGACTGGTCCACGATGGAGCGCGACGAGCCCAGCACATACAACGCACGCGCCAGCAGGTCGCGGTCCTGGCACTTCTCCACCACCGGCGTCAGCACCTGGATGGCCCGCGTGTGCTGGCGCTCCTTGCGCTGCCCCTTCCCGAAGGCGAAGTGCGCGCGGCAGGCGAGCGCGTCCGGCAGCTTGAGCTGCGGCAACAGCGGCTCCAGCAGCGTCAGGCCCTGCTTGTTGCGGTTGAGTTCCAGGAACTGCTCGGCGCGCGCCACCTTCGCCTCGAGCGGCGGCGGCACACCCTTGAGTCGCTTCTCCGCCAGCTTGGTCAGCGGCGACAGGGGCTGCGTGGCCCACAGGCGCCAGAGTGCCTCGCGCTCCGCGGCTCGGTCCTTCTTCTCCACCGCCAGGTCAGCCGTGGCGATGAGCGCCTCGGCACCCACGTTCCGCCCCCACCCCACACCGGGGCGCGTGGTGAGCGGCGCGAGGGCCGCCATCGCTCCCGGCAGGTCCTTCTTCTTGCGCAGCACGCGGGCCAGCCCCAGCCGCGCGTCCACGTACAGCCGAGACTCCGGCCCCACCTGCGACAGCAGCGCCGCCGCGTCCGCATACCGGCCCTGCGACTCCAGCGCGACGCCCGCGTGCGTGAGGCAGCGGTCCTTCAGCGCCGGGTAGTCCGCCGCGAGCGCGGTCATCTCCGCCGCGGCCGTCTTGTCATCACCGGCGCGCACAGCCGAGAGCGCACGCAGGTAGCGCACGGGCACGCTGTTGCCTTCGCCCTCCAGCAGCGCGCGCGCCTTCGAGTAGAAGCCGCGATCGAACGCGTCCTTCGCGTCCTTCTTCTTCCCTGCCCCGAAGTACGGCGACAGGTCCTCCAGCACGTAGCGGCGACCGCGGTGCACCACGGGCGTCGGCGGCGCCAGCCCCGGGAACGCGGGGTTGAGCACCTCGACGAAGCCCAGGGGCAGCGGTGCCTTCTCCGCGTCCGGAGGCGGTGACAGCTGGGCCTCGGACGGTGCGCTGGCGGTGCGCTGGGTAGGTGCCTGCTCGGCGTCGACGGGCGTCGTGTCCGAACTCGGCGCGGGCGCGGGCCGGGGTGCGAGCGCGGGGACCTCCGCGGCCGGGTCGGAGGACACGGCGGGCGCGGGCGCCTGGGCAGACAGGAGCACGGCCGAGGCCAGGAGGGCGAGAGGCTGCAAAAAGGCTTTCATACGCGGGGGCTTCGAGGACCCTGGGAATCAGCGGAAAATTTCCGGCCCCGGACACAGGTTAGACTGTTCGGCCGAACATGGACATCCGGACACAGAGCGCGCTGCTTGCTTCCATCATCGGCCTGGCGCTGGGCGTGTCCATGTTGTTGCGCCCAGGCCGGCCGCGGGTGTTGACCCTCTACTCCCTCTTCGCCCTCACCGCGGCCGGGTACTACCTCAGCTTCTTCTTCCACAGCATCTTCCCCGCGGCGAGCTACCCCTGGGTGTCCCGCATCGCACTGGGCGCCACGGTGCTGGTCGCATCGCTCGTCCCGGGCGCCGCTGTCGCCTTCTTCCTTGAGTTCCTCGGCGTCAGCAAGGGGACACATCTCGTCGGTCGCCGGCTCGCCCTCCTGTCCGCCGTCCTCGGGCTGGCGGTCGCCGTCACTCCGTTGGCGGACAAACCATGGGCCCGCGTGTCCATGGGGGTCTGGGTCCTCGGCGCGCTGCTGACCTCGGTGTCGCTGCTGGTGCATCGGGTGCGCACCACCGAGTCGCGCATCGAGCAGCTCCGGCTCACCTACCTGGCCATCGGCGCCGGGGCGGCGGTGCTGTTCTCGGCCCTGGACTTCCTGGGCCGCTACGACATCCCCTTCCCCACGCTGGGGCCGGTCTTCTCCACGCTCTATCTGTTCTTCCTCGCACAGACGCTGCTGCGGCTGCGGCTGATGGACCTGCACGAGCTGCTGGGGAAGATCGCCTCGCAGACGGTGCTGGCCATCATCCTCGCGGCCGTGTTCACGGTGCTGACCGCGTGGGTGGACGAGAACACCTCGCTGTTCGTCTTCAACACGGTGGTGGCGGCCTTCGTCATCCTCATCCTGTTGGATCCGCTGCGCACCAAGGTGGAGGAGATGGTGGTGCGCATCTTCTTCCGCGAGCGCTTCGCGCTGCTCGGCGCGCTGGGGTCGCTGCGGGCCCGCATGGTCACCGTCATCGAGATGTCCGAGCTGACGCGGCTGGCCCTCGACGCGCTCCATGAGACAGGCCGCGTGACGCATGCCTCCGTGTACCTGATGGCCGAGGACCGTCCCGGATATCGCCTGCTCGACGCCCGAGGCCCCTACCCGGCCGCGTTCCTCGACACGGCGGCGGCGCGAGGCCTGCTGTTCGCGGCGGCGAGCGGACAGAAGGCGGTGCTGCGCGAGAACGTGGAGCGGCGCGCGGCGGTGATGCGCCTGCAAGCGGTGGAGGGCAAGCGCTACCGCGATGAGCTCAAGCGCCTCAACGACACGCGCGCGGCGCTCGTGCAGATGAAGTCCGGCATCACCGTGCCGCTCGTGGGCAATGACCGCGTCATCGGGTTCCTCAACCTCTGGGACGAACGCGTGCCCGAGGCCTACGCCTCGGATGAAATCGCCCTCATCCTGGAGGTGGCCGAGCGCATGGCCACCGTGCTGGAGAACTCGAAGCTCTACGAGAAGATTCGCGAGCGGGACCGCCTGGCCGCCCTGGGTGAGATGGCCGCGGGCCTCGCGCACGAGATTCGCAATCCGCTCGGCGCCATCAAGGGCGCGGCGCAGTGTCTGGAACCCAACAAGATTCCGGGCGAGGACGGCGAGTTCCTCGACGTCATCGTGGAGGAGGTCAACCGGCTCAACGGCGTGGTGACGGCGTTCCTCGACTACGCGCGTCCGCTGAAGCAGAGCTTCGGGCCCACCGACCTCAACGAGGTGGTGACGCGCACCATGCGCCTCATCCAGAACGACGTGCCCCCCACCATCACCCTCGCGGTGGAGTTGGATCTCCACCTGCCTCGCGTGGACGGCGACGCCGAACAGCTCAAGCAGGTGCTGATCAACCTGGTGCAGAACGCGGTGCAGGCGCTGGGAGACGGCGAGGGCCGCATCACCGTGCGCACGGAGAAGCCCGAGCGCTTCGGAGACTTCCGCAGCGCGAGCACCGGCGACTTCGTGGAGGTGCGCATCTCCGACACGGGCCCGGGCATCCCGGCGGATCAGCACCAGCACATCTTCGTTCCCTTCTACACGACGAAGCAGAAGGGCACCGGGCTGGGCCTGGCCATCTGCCAGCGCATCGTGAAGAACCACGGCGGTACCATCTCCGTGCAGAGCAAGGTGGCCGAGGGGACCACCTTCATCATCCGCATGCCCGCCCTGCCCGCCGAGGCCCCCGCTCCCGAGGCGCTCGGCCCGGACGGCACGCCGGCGCCTTCGAGTCGGCCGTCGCGCTCGCTGCCCGTACCGGATGAGCTGCGCGATACCCCGGCGCCCCAGTCTCCCGGCAAGTCCGACGGGAAGCCCAAGCGCGAGAAGCGACGGCGCACGGGCTGACGCATCGCGCCCGCACACGCGGACACGCTAGGCTGGCGGGTCATGAGCGCTTGTCCCTTCTGCCAGACGTCCATGCGGGCCACGACCGTCGAGGGACTCCCGCACGAGGCCTGTGACGCCTGCGACGCGATGTGGCTCGAAGGCGAAAGCCTCGCCCGCGTGATGGGAGACGCGACCCCGGGGTCGCTCGTCCAACAGGCCAAGGGCAGACCTGGGCGTTGCAGGGGCTGTGAGGCGGAGCTGAGCTACGTGCCAGGATGTCCCGCCTGCGGCCGGCGCGCGCCCACGTGCCCTCGGTGCGAGACCAGCCCCCTGGCAGTGGTGACGGTGCGAGGCGTGGCGATTGACATCTGCCCGCGCTGCCCTGGCGTCGCGATGATGCCGGATGCCCTGCCTCGGCTGCATGCAGTCTCCGCGGCGCGCGAGCTGGAGACGTTGGACCTGCACCCCAAGGTGAAGGCCGGGCCCAAGTCCGGCTGCACGGGCTGCGGCCGGAAGCTGAAGGCCGAGCACGGCTTCGTCTGGGAGGAGCAGCTCTACTGCGGAAGTTGCGCACCAGAGGGCTCGACGCCCTACTCCGACGAGATGACCAGGCCCCTGCCAAGCGCGGAGCCGCTTCGCTATGGGAAATATGGCGACGTCGTCGGAGGCGCGCTGTCGAACGGGCGAGCCGAGAACGCGATCATGTGGCTGTTCCGCAAGATCCTCGGCTGAGCCCGACACGCGGGCGACAATGTGTCACGACAAGCTGTCATCGCTCGGCGGCGCGGGCGTGACAGGCTCGAAAGTGCGCGCTGCTTCGCGGTGTAGGTGAGCGCGCGAAGTGCCCGAGTTCCCGAAGGCGCACCCGCACGCCATGCGCTGGCACTTCGATTGCTCATGCCTCTTCTCGTCCATCCACGAGAGGAAGCTCGATGAGATTCGCACTCCATCGCGTCTGGGTTCTGCTGTTGGGAACAGGAGGGTTGCTCGCGGTCCTCTTGATGACGAGCACGGTCAGCGCGCTCGCCGCCTCCGCGCTCGCATCTGACTCCGAGCCACGTGCGGGGCCTCGACTCCACCCTGTTCGACTCCCGCCCGTGGGCGAGGACCCCATGTGCATCCGTTCGGAACCTTTCTCGCCGCGCGAAGGCATCGTGGCTGGGAGGGAGATGCGGCGTGGAGAGCCACCGCACGGCATCGTCACGACTCGAACGGACGCGCTCACGGGCATGAGGTTCGGCGCGCCTCCCAATTCGAGCCTCGCGCCTCCCGAGGAGCCGGCAGGGGTCGCGCCACCCCTGGAACTCATCCGCGAGAGGTTCGTGGAACATCTCCGTCGCGGGCCCTCCGAACTCCCAACACTGCCCCCACCATTGGGCTCAGGGATCCGCGAACTGGACGACCAGCACTTCGAGGTTCCGTTGAGGGATCTCGACAACGCGATGGCCCGAGTGAGCGACGTGGCGAGAGAAGCGCGCATCGTGCCCGCGTTTCAGTCGGGTCATCCCGTGGGACTCAAGCTGTGGGGCGTCCGACCGGAATCGCTCTATGCACGACTGGGCCTCCAGAGTGGCGATGTCTTGAGTCGACTCAACGGTACAGCGCTGACCAATCCAGACACGGTGCGGGATGCGTGCACGCGGCTGCGCGACGTGCAGACGATCGAACTCGAACTCCTCCGGCACGGCGCACGTCGAACGCACATCTATCGCGTGCGCTGAACTGCAACACAGACAGAGAGAGCCGCCATGGATTCGAAACTTCGCCACGCGAGGCGCGCCGTGACGGGTGCATTCATTGCGTCCGCTGCATGGGTGATGGCACTGACGATGAACGTGTTCGTCGAGGACGCGGTCATGCCCACCACCGCGGGACAAACACAGGCTCGGGTACGGCATCATCCCGCGCCCGCGGAGGACGTGCCCTCGCTCGAGAACGCACGCTTCGCGGCGCTCACCGGACTGACCCTCCATGACGCCCCAACACCTCCCGAGACTGCATCAGCGGACAACGTGCCCCCGAGCCCTCTGCCCCTCCGCCTGCTGGGGACCTTGGTGGCGCAAGAGCCGGTGTGGTCACTCGCCTCCGTTCAGGTCCAAGACAGCACACGCCCCAAGAGCCTGATGGTGGGCGACTCCGTGCTCGAGGCGAAGGTCATCGCCATCGAGCGCACGCGCCTCCTCCTCGAACGGGATGGACGTCGAGAGGTCGTGGCCCTCGGCACGCCACAAGTGGCGTCCACTCCCGCCCGCGCGATGACGCTCCCGGAGGGACCCGGGCCCTCGGGCTCGAAGCTGGGCCGAGGCATCCGAGCGCTCTCGGAGAACGCCTACGAGATTCCGCGACAGGAGCTCTCGGACGCGCTGGGACATCTCAACGACCTCGCCGTGGAGGCGCGCCTCATGCCCGCGTTCCAAGACGGTCAAGCCGTGGGGTTCAAGGTGTCCGCCATTCGGCCCGACTCGTTCTACACGCGACTGGGACTCCAGAACGGAGACGTGCTCCGACGCATCAACGGGTTCGACCTCAACAGCCCCGAGACGCTGCTGGAGCTGTACGCGAAGCTCCGTGACACGCCCCACCTCGAACTCGACGTCGTTCGAGGGGGCTCGTCCGTGCGCAAGGTCTACGACGTGCGCTGAAGCTCAGCTCGACGCCTGCGCGAGCTTCTCCTGCGCCGCCTCCCAGCGCGCGTAGAGGTCCTCCAGCTCCGCCTTGCTGTCCCGGTGCTGATCCATCAATGGCTTCGCCCGCGCGAAGTCGTTGTAGAGGTCCGGATCCGCGAGCTGGGCCTCGCGCGTCTTCTGCGCGGCCTCCACCTCGGCGATGCGGGCCTCCAGCTTGGCGATCTCCTTCTTGATGGGGCCTTCCACCACGCTGCGCCGCTGACGCGCCTCCGCCTCCTGGCGCTTGCGGTCCTTCTCCGTCATGGGCGCGGTGGAGCCCCGCTCACCCTTGCCCGTCAGCCCCTGGGCCTCGGCCTCCGCGGCCAGCCGTTGCTGCTGCTGGTGGTAGAGGTAGTCGTCGAGGTTGCCCGGATGCGGCGTCAGCTTGCCGTCCGCGACTTCCCAGACGTGCGTGCACAGGCCGTTGATGAAGCTGCGGTTGTGGCTGACGAAGAGGAGCGTGCCGCCGTAGCCCTTGAGGGCCTCGATGAGCATCTCGGACGAGTCCAGGTCCAGGTGGTTGGTGGGCTCGTCCATCAGCAGGAAGTTCGACGGGACCAACAGGAGCTTGGCGAGCGCCACGCGCGCCCGCTCACCACCGCTGAGCACGCCGATGGGCTTGCCCACGTCATCACCACTGAAGAGGAACGCGCCCAGCACGCCGCGCACGTAGCTCTGCGGCTTGTCGGGAGCCAGCGGCAGCATCTCCTCCAGGATGGTGTTGTTCCGGTTGAGCTTGTCCGCGTGGTGCTGCGCGTAATAGCCCACCACCACGTTGTGCCCGAGCGTCACGGTGCCGGAGTCAGGCGTCAGCTCGCCGGCCACCATCTTCAGGAGCGTCGTCTTGCCCGCGCCGTTGGCGCCCACCACGGCGATGCGCTGGCCTCGCTCCAGACGCGCCTGGAGCCCGTCGTAGACCGTGAGCGCGCCGTAGCGCTTCGTGATGCCCTCCATCACGACGACATCGCGCCCGCTGCGCTCCACCTCGGGGAAGCGGAACTTCATCGTCGCCCGCTCCTCCAGCACCTGCACCTTCTCCATCTTGGCGAGCATCTTCGCGCGGCTCTGCGCCTGCCGGGCCTTGGTGGCCTTCGCGCCGAACCGGTCGATGAAGCCCTGCAGCTCCGCGCGCCGCGCCTCCACGCGCTCCGCCTTCGCCTGGAGCAGCACCATCTCCTCGGCGCGCAGGCGCTTGTAGTCGTCGTAGTTGCCGGCGTACTCGCGCACGCCCTCCATCTCCAGCGACACCACCCGGTTGATCTGCCGGTTGAGGAAGTCGCGGTCGTGGGAGATGAGCACCATCGCCTTGTTCGAGCGGCGCAGGAAGTCGTCGAACCACGCGAGCGTGGGCACGTCCAGGTGGTTGGTGGGCTCGTCCAGGAGGAGCAGATCCGGGTCCTGGAGCAGCAGGCCCGCCAGCGCCGCGCGCATGCGCCAGCCACCGGAGAGGGCCGCGGTGGGCTTCACCAGGTCCATGTCGCGGAAGCCCAACCCCTTGAGGATGCGCTCGGCGTGGTGCCGGCCGTAGCGGTTCTCGAAGTCGTCCAGCTCCGCGTGCAGGTCCGCCAGGGACTGGGCCAGCTCGAGCTGGTCCTCCTCGTCGGTCGCGGCGGCGAGCGCCTGCTCGGTCTCCCGGAGGCGGGCCTCCATGCCATCCCGGCCCGGCACGGTGCTCATCACCGCCTCGACGACCGTCCCGTCCGGCAGCCCGGCGATTTCCTGGGGCAGGTACCCGGCCCGGGCCCGGCGGCTGTACTGGATGGTGCCGGAGTCGGGCTGGCTCGCCCCGGCCAGGATCTTCATCAGGGAGCTCTTGCCCGTCCCGTTGGCCCCCACCAATCCCACCCGGTCCCGAGGGCCCAGGGTGAAGCTGTCCTCGTCGAAGAGGACCTTCTTTCCGTACGCGAGGCTGATGTCCTGGGCGATGACGAGGCTCATGGCGGCCCGGGGAGATAACAGCCCGCCCACCTTCCGGAAACGGCAGAAATGACCGCCTGGCCGGTCTGGGGCCCACCTCCCCGTTGGGCCCCGCCCTGGGCTTGCCTATACTCCGCCCACCCATGGCCGCTCCTTGCCCTCACTGTGGAAGTACCGACGGACCCGATCACCTCTGCGCCGCGCAGAGCCTCCAGCTCCTCGGCCAGGTGCTCGACGGGCGCTACAAGATTGAGAGCGTGTTGGGCCAGGGCGGCATGGGAATGGTCTTCCGGGCCACCCAGACGTCCGTGCAGCGACCCGTCGCGGTGAAGACGCTCAACCCCTCGCTGGCCGCCGCGCCTCAGTTCTTCGAGCGCTTCCGTCGCGAGGCGGAGATCGCCAGCCGCCTGCGCCACCCGAACGTCATCACCATCTTCGACTTCGGCCGCGCGCCCGACGGCACCTGCTACTACGTGATGGAGCTGCTCCAGGGCGAGAGCCTCAAGGAGCTGGTCAAGCGCGAAGGCCCCATGTCGCTGCGGCGCGCGGTGAACGTCATCGAGCAAGCCACGCTCGGACTGGCGCACGCGCACGAGGAAGGCTGCGTCCACCGCGACCTCAAGCCGCACAACATCATGCTGATGGGCCTGGACGGCCGCGACTTCGTCAAGGTGCTGGACTTCGGTCTCGTGAAGGCGCTGGAGCAGGAGGAGGAGGAGCAGCTCACCTCCACCGGACAAGTCCTCGGCACCCCGCAGTACATGCCGCCCGAGCAGGCCGGCGGCGAGTCGGTGGATCAGCGCTCCGACCTCTACTCGATGTCGGGCGTGCTGTACTTCTGCCTCACCGGCAGCTCTCCGTTCGGCGCGAACACCGTGCGCAAGGCGCTCACCGCGTCGCTCACGCAGCCCGTCCCGCCCGTCAACAGCAAGCGCCAGGGAGCGCCCGTGCCCGCGGCGCTCGATGCGTTCTTCGCGAAGGCCCTCGCTCCGGAGAAGGAGGACCGCTACCAGAACGCCCAGGAGTTCATCGACGCGATGCTGGACACGGTCGCGGACCTCTCACCGGAGGAGCTGGACGCACGGCCCAGCGGCGGCGCGACCGGCTCGGAGCGCGGCACCGGCAGCCGACCCGGAGTGGGCTCGGGAAGCCGCGCGGGCTCGGGCAGCCGCGTGGGCGCGCGCGCCTCGGGCAGTGGCAGCGGTGTGCGGTCGGGCTCGCGCGTGGGTCAGGGCCGAGCCTCGGGCTCCGCGCCGTCCAACGTCATCGTGCAGCAGAGTCGGCCCGCGGGCAGCGGCAGCCAGCCCTCCTCGGTGGGCCGGCCCCGTCCCGCGGCGCCCAAGGCCGCGCCCCCGCCCCCTCCTGAGCCCGAGGGGATGTCCGCGGGCAAGAAGGTGGCGCTCGTGGCGGTGCCGGTCGTGCTGCTCGGACTGGGCGCGGCGATCCTCTTCGGGCGCTCCTCCGCCGAGGAGCAGACTCCGCCGCCCACCGTCGTCGAGGCGCCGACGCGCCCCACGACCCAGGTGGCCCAGCCCGTCGTCGTCTCGCCTCCGACGAACACCGCGCAGGCGGAGCCCCAGCAGGTGTCCGTGGAGTTCACCTCCACGCCCTCCGGAGTCGCCATCCTCGACGGCGCCGAGCAGATCGGCACCACGCCGACGAAGCTGTTCTTGTCCCGCGAGGGCCAGCACGTGCTGAAGTTCCAGCTCGCCGGCTACCACTCGCAGGAGCGCACGCTGAACTTCAGTCGCGTGGCGGAGTTGACGCAGAAGGTGGATGTCACCCTGGAGTCCGCCACCCGGACCGCGCCGCCGCCCCGCCCGAGAGGAAAGGCGGGAGGCTCGCAGCCGGACATCAGCACCTTCGAGTAGGCCGCGGGGCCCGGACGTCCTCCGGGCCTACGCGAGCGTCGCCAGCCGGGGCAGCAGCTCGCCGCTGCGGCCCTGGACGAAGTGGCGGAAGCGCTCGGCATTCTCGGGCGGATCGAAGTTGACGAGCCACGTCTCGCCACCGAGCTTCCGCACCTGATCCACCAACCCGGCCGCTGGCCACACCGCGCCGGACGTTCCCGCTGCCAGGAAGACGAGCTTGCCGTCGCCTCGGGTGAGGAAGTCGCCGATGCGCCCGAGGTCGGCCTCGTCGAGGTTCTCCCCGAACCAGACGATGTGAGGGCGCAGGGAGCCGCCACACGCGTCACAGCGAGGCACCGTCCCCTCGGGATACACGGTCGTGTCGTCCACGGGAGGCCGCTCGCAGTTCGAGCAGCGCGTCTTGAAGAGGTTGCCGTGCATCTCCACCACGCGCTGGCTGCCCGCGCGTTGGTGCAGGCCATCCACGTTCTGGGTGGCCAAGAGGAAGCGATCGCCCAGGTGTCGCTCCCACTCGGCGAGCGCCGTGTGCCCGGGGTTGGGGTGCACGCCCGCGGCCCCTTCGCGACGCTGCGAGTAGAAGCGCCACACGCGAGCAGGGTCCTTCGCGAAGCCCTGCGGCGAGGCGACCTCCTCCACGGGCCGGTTCTCCCAGAGTCCGCCCATGCCGCGGAACGTGGGGACACCACTCTCGGCGGAGACTCCCGCGCCGGTGAGCACCAACAAGCGAGTGCTCGAATCAAGGATGAGCGATTTCATGAGGCTCCCGTGCCAGGCGCCGCGTGGACTGTTAAATGCGGGCGGCCCCCTGCCAAATCATAAGGACGTCACCATGGCGGAAGTCACCCTGGAGTTGCGAGGCCGGCCCAAGGCCGAGGCCTACGCGGAACTCAAGTCGCACACCCTGGCGATCCTCGAGGGCGTGGACGACGACATCTGCGGCATGGCGACGATGAGCTGCCTGCTGCACCACGCCTTCGGCCACCTGTGGACGGGCTTCTACCGGGTGGTGACACCGGGAAAGCTGCTGCGCGTGGGCCCCTACCAGGGGACGCTCGGCTGCCTGGAGATCGCCTTCGGCAAGGGCGTGTGTGGCGCGTCCGCCGCTCGGGGCGAGACGGTGGTGGTGCCAGACGTGCACGCCTTCCCTGGACACATCACGTGTGACGGGCGCTCGGCGTCGGAGATCGTGGTGCCCGTGTTCGGCAAGAGCCGCGAGCTCATCGCGGTGCTCGACATCGACTCCGAGCACAAGAACACGTTCGACGACGTGGACCGCCACGCGCTGGAGGACCTGGTGAGCTGGTTCCAGCGCGCGACGAAGTAGTCACGTCACATCAAGCGCTCAGGGCTTCGCCGCGCGCGCGTAGGCCACGGCCAGCGCGCCAGCGAAGCGGGCGTTGTTCACGAGCAGCGCCAGGTTCGTCTTGAGGCTCTTGCCCCCAGTGCGCTTGGCCATCTCGCCCAGGAGGAACGGCGTCACGGCCTTGCCGCGCACGCCCTGCTTCTCCGCATCCGCGAGCGCCGAGGCGATGTGCAGCTCCACCTCGTTGCGCGGCAGCGCGGCCTCCTCGGGCGGCGGAACGGTGTAGAGCACCCCGCCCTGCCCCAGCGCCTCGAAGCGAGCACGGGCGATGCGCGCGGCGGTGTCCGCGTCGTCCGCGCGGTGCTCCAGCGGGATGCCGGAGGAGCGACTGTAGAAGGACGGCAGCTCGTCCGTGCCCACGCCGATGACGGGCACGCCAGCCGTCTCCAACAGCTCCATCGTCTTGGGCAGATCGAGCACGGACTTCGCGCCCGCGCACACCACGGCCACCGGATAGCGGGACAGCGCGGCGATGTCTTGCGAGATGTCCCAGTGCTCGGAAGCGCCGCGGTGCACGCCGCCAATGCCGCCAGTGGAGAACACGCGGATGCCCGCCGCGGCGGCCAGCTCGCACGTCGCGCTGACCGTCGTCCCCCCGCTCGCGCGCTGGGCCACGGCCACCGCGAGGTCGCGCGAGCCGAGCTTCAGGAGCTTCTCCTTGCCCTCGGCCAACCGCCGCATGGCCGCGTCCTCCAGCCCAATCCAGATCTCGCCATCCACCACCGCGATGGGCGCGGGCACGGCACCCGCTCGCCGCACGGCCTCCTCGCACGCGCGGGCGGCCGCGAGGTTCTCCGGATAGGGCAGCCCCTGCGCCACCACGCTCGTCTCCAACGCCACGAGCGGCTGTCCCTTCGCCAACGCGCGCCGCACCTCATCCGAAAAGTGGAAGTCCATGGCCGGCATTTACCCCAGCCACGGGGCAAGGGAACAAGCCCCGAGGCACGAGTCGCACGGCCATTGCGCCCAGACCCTGTCCGCCCTATGCCGACACCACCGTGTCCCTCTCCACTCCGTCCGCCGCGAGCGCCGCTCCGGCTCGCACCTTCACCTCCTCGGATGCGGCGATGCTGGGCGTCGTCCTCGTCTGGGGGACGAACTACACCCTGGTGAAGGAGGCACTGGGGAGCATGCCACCCCTGGCCTTCATCTCGATTCGCTTCGCGCTGGCCGCGGTGGCCATGGGCGCGCTGCTCCTGGCCGTCGAGGGGTGGAAGCCCCTCCCCTGGAAGACCCTGGCTCGGCTGGGCGTGCTGGGGCTGGTGGGCAACACCGTGTACCAGGTGCTGTTCATCAGCGGACTGGCCCACACGACGGCGGCGAACACCGGGATGCTGAGCGCGGTGACGCCGGTGATGATCGCCGTGCTCGGCGCGACGCTCGGGGTGGAGCGCATCACCCGCTCGCTCGTGGTGAGCCTGGTGCTGGCGGTGGCGGGCATGGTGCTCGTGGTGAGCGTGCGAGGCCCGGAGATGAGCGCCCAGACGCGCTGGGGCGACACCCTCATCCTCGGCTCGTCCGTCTGCTGGGCGCTCTACACCGTGGGCATCCGGACGGTCGGGCCCGAGGTGTCCGCGCTGCGCATCACCGCCTTGACCATGCTCACAGGCGCGCCGGGCGTGGTGCTGGCAGGTGCGCGCGAGGTGCAGGCCCTCGACTTCTCGCAGGTGAGCACCGGCGCGTGGGTGGCGCTGGTGTACTCGGCGCTGATTCCCCTGGTGGCGGCGTACTTTCTCTGGGGTCGCAGCGTGCAGAAGGTGGGCACCAACCGCACGGCCCTCTACAACACGGGCGTCCCCGTGGTGGCCGCGCTCACCGCTTGGGCAGTTCGCGGCGAGCAGCCCACCGCGCCTCAGGCATTGGGAACGGCGTTCATCCTCACGGGCGTGCTGCTCAGCCGACGGAAGTGAGCGTCACTCGCCTCGCGCGCGCGGAACCAGCAGCGCGTGCTCGGCGAGCTTGCGATCGAGCGTCACCCGGCTGATGCCCAGCAGCTCGGCCGCGCGGCCCTTCATGCCGCCCGCTTCCCGCAGCGCCTCGGCGATGGCGTTGCGCTCCACCCAGGCCACCCGCTCCGCCAAGGTCCGCGGTGCACCTTCAAGTTGAAGCTCCATGGGCAGTTGCGACACCCCGACCGGAGCCCCTGCGTGCACGCGACCCAGACGCTCGGCGAGCAACTCCAGCTCGCGCACGTTGTGGGGCCACGCGTAGTCCACGAGCAGACTCCGCGCCTCGGGGGTGAGCGCGGGCGCGCTCTCACGCACCTGCTTCGCGGCGCGCGCGGCGAAGTGCTCGAACAGGACCGCCACGTCCCCACGGCGTTCACGCAAGGGAGGCACGGCCATCTCAAAGCCCACCAGCACGCGAGCCAGCGCCGCGTTCCCACCGGAGCGCGGCAGCGGCGCCTCCGTCGTGGCGAGCACCCGCACGTCCACGGGCTCCTCACCGCCTTGTCGTGCCGGAGCCGACCGCCGAGCCAGCATGCCCGCGAGCCGCTCCGCCAACAGGCTCGGCAGCGCATCCACGTGCAGCAGAAGCAACGAGCCCCCATCCGCGCGCAGCACTGCGGAGGTCAACGGCGGGTGCCCCGGCTCGCTGGCGCGCCCGAAGAGCGCGGCCTCGACCTGCTCGGACGCGCCCCGGCAATCCACCGTCACCAGGGGCGCGAGGGCCCGAGGCGAGCGCGCATGGACGAACCGCGCGAGCACGGCCTTGCCCACCCCGGGTTCGCCAGCCACCACCACCGGGGCAGCACTGGCCGCCGCGCGCCGCGCTTCTTCCAAGAGCGCCCGCCAAGGTCGAGACGTCCCCACGGGCGCGGGCCACGCATCCGCCTCGTCCCCCTCGGAGCGAGAGCGCACCGCGGCCAGGGCCTCTCCCCCCAGTCGCCCGAGCGCGGCCAACAACTGTCCCTCACCATCGGTGAAGACGGGCTCGGCGCGCTCCACGTACACCACGCCCGAGGGCATGCCTCCCGAAGCGACGAGCGGCGCACACAGCGCCGCGCCCAGTTGGACCAGCTCCTTGCCCTCCAGCGACGCCTGCGCCATCGCGCTCGGAACGTCCACCATCCCAGCGCCGGCGGCCGCGGCGGTCCGCAGTCCCTCCGGTCCACCGCCGAGCAGCGCCGCGGCGCGGTCCGCGTTGAGCGCATGGGACACTTCATCCGCCAACCGCCGCAGCACCATGGCGGTACTGGTGGCGCCCAGGAGCGCGGTACCCGCCGAGAACAGCGCCGCGGCCGTCCCCACGTGCGGCAGCACTTCCTCGATGGGCACCTGCGTGGAAGGCGCAGAGGGCCGCGCCGTCACGGACTCGTCGACGATGGAGACAGGCGGGGGCTCGAAGACCGCGAGCGTCGTCCCCACGCGCACCTGGTCCCCCGGAACGAGCAGGACCTCCGCGTCGATGCGCTGCCCGTTGACCAGCGTCCCGTTGCGCGAGCCCAGGTCGCGGATGCGCGCCTGCCCCGCGGCCAGCGTCAGCAGTGCGTGCCGCCGGGAGGCCTGATCATCCTCGAGCGGAACCTCGCACGAGGGGCTGCGACCGATGGTCACCTGCGGCGTCAGCTCGAAGCGACGCCCCGCGGAAGGCCCGGTGAGCAGCAGGAGCGCCGGCATGGAGCCAAGAGCCTAGCGCTCCGTCCGCTCCGGGCAAGCACCCTACATCGGGCGCTCGGCGTTCATCAGCGCGCGAATCTCCTTCTCGTCCAGCGCGCGGCCCTCGTGGGTGATGGCCAGGGCATTGACCTGCTTCTCCTCCACTTCCACGTGGGCGCCCTTGCGCCACTCGGTGGTGTGCACGGCGCCGTCCACCAGCTTGCCCACCACGGAGCCCTCGTCCCGAGTCACCACCTCGAGCCACAGCTGCTCCACCACCGTCTCGCCATCGGGGTGCGTGTCGAAAGGCGCGCGCACCAGGAAGGTCAGCGGCTCCATCAACCCCTTGCGCTGGAAGCGCGCCAGGAAGGCGGGCAGCAGGAGCTGGGCCTCGCGGTGCATGGCCTGGGTCTGCTCCTCCGGCTCCTTCGCGAAGCGCTCGCGGTACGTGGCCAGCAGCTCCGACGTGTTGTGGCGCCCCAGCGGAGACACGACGGTGAGGAACAGCCCCTCGTGGCCCTCGAACGAGTCGAGCGGCACGCCCAGCAGGTTGGCGCGCGCCTCCTCAGATGGCACGAGGGTGAAGGTCTGCCCCTCGCTGGTCGCCATCTCCGAGCGCACGGGTGGCCCCTGCCCGAAGGCCATGTCCGTGCACAACTCGTTGAGGAAGCTCTCGGCGGCCAGGAGGTCCGCCTCGGCCAGGTGGAAGATCTCCACGTCCCGAGCCCCGAACTTCTCCATGCCGTGCGAGTGCACCCACAGCGGGGTGTCTCCCTCGGTCAGCTCCACCGCGTGCAGGTGCAGGTGGTCGCGGATGTCGAAGTCCAGCTCGGTGATCTCCACCACGTCTTCGGGCTCGTGGAGCTTGAAGGCCGAGAGATCCACCAGCACCCCTGGGACCTGCTCCATCAGCGTGCGCACCGTCCAGAGCGCCTCGAAGACAGGCAAGGTGGGCTGCGCTCCGCCGGGCTCCAGCGTCAGGCGGTAGAAGGCCTTGGCCTTGTCCATGCGAGCGAAGGCTTCGGTGCTGCCACTGTACTGCGCGGGGTTCGCCACCAGCGGTGGCACGTCGGGGCCATCCAGCACGACCCGGACCTCGGAGCCATCCGCCTTGACGGTGAAGCCCTGGCCATCCTCGTGGGGCGAGAACTCGACCTCGTCCGTGGCGAACGCGGCGCGCAGGGCCTCCAGCGGAGGAGGTCCCGCCAGCTCTGTCGCCAGCAGGTAGACCTCCATCACAGGTGCTTCTCGATCTGCCGGAAGAGGTCCACGCGGTCCACCAGGTTGGTCAGGTAGTCGAGCTTGTCCGTAGGAAGTACCAGCACGGGGGACATGGAGTACGCGGAGAACCACTCCTCGTAGAGCGTGTTGAGCCGCTTGAGGTAGTTGGTCGGGATGTCTTTCTCCATGGCGCGACCGCGCAGCTTGATGCGCTCGCGGAGCGTCGGGACCGGACAGCGCAGGTAGATCATCAGGTCCGGCGGAGTGAGCGACTGGGAGATGGTCTCATACAGCTCGCGGTAGGTCTGCCAGTCGCGCTTGTCGATGAGTCGCTGTCGGTGGAGGTTCTTGGCGAAGATCTCCGCGTCCTCGTAGAGGGTGCGATCCTGCAGCACCGTGCCTGGGGACTTCTCCAGTTGTCGATGCAGGCGGAACTTGTGGGTCAGGAAGAAGAGCTGCGAGCGGAACGCCCACGTCTTCATGTCCTTGTAGAAGTCCGCCAGATAGGGGTTCTGATCATTGGGCTCGAAGTAGGGCGTGAGCCCGTACTTCCGGCACAGGAAGGACGTGAGTTCCGTCTTTCCGGCTCCGATGTTGCCCGCGATCGCGATGAACTTTTTCCTGGGCACGCCACCCTTGCTTGTAACCCCGCCGAGCGGCGCGCACCAGAACCAACGTGAAGGGGGACGTGGTAGATACGCGACATGCCTCTGCCTCCTCCTCCCTGGCCCACGTCGGGCGGCGCTCCCCATCGCGAGGTGCCCGCCTGCCCGCCGGGTGAGGAAGGGCCCCGGCCCCATGGCCCGCGCGCCCGACGGGGTGGATGGTAAGAGAGGGATTCTCATGTTGCGCAAGCTGTTCTGCATGTTCGTGGCCGCGTTCTGGACCTTGGCGTGTTTTCCGTTCGCCATTCTGGCCATGTTGTTCACGCTGAACCCGGACGGCTCGGTGTGGGTAGCGCGTCGGCTGTGGTCGCCCGTGCTCCTCTGGGCGGGCGGCGCTCGCCTGGAAGTCCTCGGCGCCGAGAACGTCGATCCCCGCCGACCGACCATCTACGTGGCCAACCACCAGTCGACCATCGACATCCCCGCCCACTTCGTGGCCGTGCCCGTCAACTTCCGCTACGTGGCCAAGAGCCAGCTGCGCTGGGTGCCGCTCATCGGCTGGTACCTGAGCATCGCGGGCCACATCTTCATCAATCGCGGCAACCGGACGTCCGCCATCGACTCGCTGACGAAGGCCGCCAACAAGGTGCGCGCTGGCACCAGCATCTTCCTGTACCCCGAGGGGACTCGCTCCGGGGATGGCCGCGTGCTGCCCTTCAAGAAGGGTCCCTTCGCGCTGGCGCTGAAGGCGGGTGTGGCGGTCTGCCCTGTCACCATCGAGGGCTCGGCGAACCTGATGCCGAAGAACTCGTGGAACATCACGCCTGGGCCGGTGCGCGTGAAGATCGGCAAGCCCATCGACCCGAAAGCCTTCGCGGAGGATGATCGGGCCGGTCTCGCCCGAGCCGTGCGCAACGTCATCCTGGCGGACAACCTCGCGCTCGGCGGCCCTGGGGGAGACCCCGAGGACGCCATCGCCGCCCCGGGCCAGGAGGGCACCAGCCTCCGTCCGCACCTCTCCTCTCCTACTGGAACGTGAGTCCGACGATGCGCAGGCCCCTCTCTCCCCTTCCCGCCTGGGCGCTCACCGCCGCGCTGGGCCTGACCGCCCTGGGCTGTGGCCACGGCACGAGCGCGGGAGGTCGTGCCCTGGATTCCCGGGAGCAGGCTCGCGCGTACCTGGACACCAACAAGCCGGAGAAGGCCCTGTCGCTGCTGCGCGACCTGCACGCGAGCGCCCCCGACGACGTGGACGTCGCGCGGGCCCTCACCGAGGCCCACGTCAAGCTCGGTCAGGCCGACGCGTGGATCGCGGAGCTGAAGCAGCGCCTGGCCCGCCAGGAGCGCGCCGTGGACCAGTACATGCTGGGGCTCGCGCTCTTCTCGAGGGCGAAGGACGCGGGGGCGCCGTCAGTGAGCGCCTTCGAGCGAGCCATCGCGCTGTCCCCGGCCATCGGCGAGTACCACTACCGCCTGGGGCTGGCCCGGCTCGAGTCGGAGCAGTACGCCGACGCCGTCGCGCCCCTGCGGCAGGCCACCGAACTCGCCCCTGAGCGGACCGGCTGGCGCCTCCCGCTGGCCAAGGCGCTCCACCGCACGGGCGACGCGCAGGGCGCCGTGGCGGCCCTGGGCACGCTCGTGCGCGGCGGCGCGACGCCCGGAGAGGTCGTCACCGCCCGCGCGCTGATGGATCAGATCGCCGACCCCTTCGCGGGCTTCCCCAAGGCGGCCGAGCCCAAGCTCGAGGAGGGCATGCGCTTTCTGCGCGAGCAGGACGCGCCGCAGAACGCGGTGCTCTGCTTCGAGGAGATCCTCCACGACTATCCGGACCTCGCGGTGGTGCACGCCCTGCTGGGGTTGGCCTACCAGCGACTGGACGACGCGGGCCGGGCCATGGACGAGTTCAGCCAGGCCATCGAGCGCGCGCCCCAGGACGGGAAGAACCAGCTCTACCTCGGTGAACTCTACCTGTCGCGACAGCGCCCCGACGCGGCGCGGGCCGCCTTCGAGAAGGCGGTGAACTTGAACCCCGTGCTGGACCTGGCGTGGTTCCGCCTGGGCGACCTCAACCTGGACCGCCACGACCTCACGGCCGCGCGCGAGGCCTTCCGGGTGGCCACCGTGCTCCAGCCGGATGCGGTCGCGCCCCGAGGCAAGCTCGCGCTCGTGTACCAGTTGGAAGGCGACTACACCGCGACGGAGCGGGAGCTGCGCCGGGTGTTGGACAAGGACCCGGACAACACCGAGTTCTCCCTCCGTCTGGGGCTCCTCTTCACGGAGCAGGCCCTCAAGGCCCGGCGCCCCGAGGAGCGCAAGAAGGCCACGAGCGAGGCGGAGCAGTGGCTGGGGAAGGTCCTGGAGACCCAGCCGGACAACGCGGTCGCCAGTCGAGCGCTCCAGCAGCTCAAGGGCCAGTAGCCACGCGCGGGGCAGGCCCTCTACACTCCGGGCCCGATGAGCGACGCGCGAAAGCCCGCCCCCGCTGTGCCGTCAGCGACGCGGGGGCCTTCCCCCACCTCCGGCACCCAGCCCCGCACGCCGACGAATCCCCAAGGGATGCGGGTGATGTCCGCCGCGCGGACCGCACCGCTGAACCAGAAAGGTGACGCGGCCCTCGGCAAGCGCGTCGCGTCCGAGGCCTCCAACGTCTTCCTCAACGGTCTCGCCATCCTCAAGGAGATGGTCGCGGACTTCAGTCAGCGCGATCGCTTCTTCAAGTACAAGGCGGGCATCGTCGCGGGATGGATCGCCATCTCCTGCGTCAGCCTCGCCATCGCCTGCCCCGGCCGCTCGCTGCAGACGGGCGACATGGATGCGCGCATCGTCCTCAGCGACAAGCTGGACCGCCCCTCCATCACCATCTGGAACGAGAGCAAGACGCCCTGGCAGGACGTCACCATCATCGTCAATGGCGAGTACCGCGCGGCCGTGGCCGAGGTGAAGGCCGGCGAGTTCGTCACCATCACCCCCAAGCAGCTCCTCGGGGCCAACGGCACCGCGGCCCCCCTGGGGCTCCGCTTCCAGTCCCTCCAGATGCGCAGCGCGCGAGACAGCGCCGACCTCACCAAGGCCCTGCAGGAAGAGTGGAGACGCCTGCTGGAGCCCAAGCGCTGAAAACACGAAGGGCGCCCTCCCAGAGAGGAAGGCGCCCTCGCGCAGCCCAAGGGCTGGAACGACTATCCCTCGGACGGAGTCGCCTCGGACTTGTCCTCGTCGGTGCCCTGCACGGGCGCCTTCGCGGGACGGTCCACCAGCTCCAGCAGCGCCATCTCCGCCGCGTCGCCCCGGCGGAAGCCGAGACGAACGATGCGGGTGTAGCCGCCCGGACGGTTGGCGTAGCGATCCTTGTACTCGCTGAACACCTTCTGCAGCACAACGCGGTCCTTCACGATGCGAGCGGCGAGCCGCACGTTCGCCAGACCACCGCGCTTGCCCAGGGTGATGATGCGCTCCGCCATCTTCCGGGCCTCCTTGGCCTTGGGAAGCGTGGTGCGGATCGCCTGGTGCTCGAGCAGCGAGGTGACCATGTTGTTCAACATCGCGAGCCGGTGGCTCGTGGTGCGGTGCAGCTTCCTCTGTCCAACCTTGTGACGCATGACACGCTCCGGGACCCTCGCGGGTCCCACCACTCCGGCCGTATCAGGTACCGGGTGGGAAAGGAGGACCCGACACTCAGGTCCACCGTGGGCAACGGGCCCGTCCTAGCAGGGCCCCCTGCCCTCGCGCCACCATGAACCGTGTCGGGGCGCGAGCGCAGGTGCGGCGAGGTCCAATCCGTGAGGACTAGACCTTGGGCTGCGCGGGAGCCGGCGGGTTCTTCGGCGGCCAGTTCTCGAGCTTCATGCCGAGCGACAGGCCCATCTCCGCCAGGATCTCCTTGATCTCCTTCAGCGACTTGCGGCCGAAGTTCTTCGTCTTCAGCATCTCGGCCTCGGTGCGCTGAACCAGGTCACCAATGGTCTTGATGTTGGCCTGCTGCAGGCAGTTGGCCGAGCGAACCGACAGCTCCAGCTCGTCCACCGAGCGGAACAGGTTCTCGTTGAGCTTGGCCTCTTCCTTCGGCGCCTCGGCGATGACCGGCTCCTCGGTCTCGTCGAAGTTCACGAAGACGGTCAGCTGCTCCTTGATGATCTTCGCCGCGTAGGCCACCGCGTCCTGAGGGGACACGGAGCCGTCGGTCCAGACCTCGAGCGAGAGCTTGTCGTAGTCAGTGACCTGACCGACGCGCGCGTTGGTGACCTGGTAGTTCACCTTGCGGATCGGCGAGAACAGCGAGTCGATGGGGATGGTCCCGATGGGCGCACCCGCCACCTTGTTCGCGGCCGCCGCCGTATAGCCACGACCCCGGCGGCACGTCAGCTCCATGCGAACCTTGCCGCCCTCGGACACCGTGCAGATGTGGTGGCCGGGGTTGAGGACCTCGACGTCCTGGTCCGTGATGAGATCGCCCGCCTTGACCTCCTTGGGGCCCTCCACCTCGATGCGCAGCGTCTTGGTCTCGTTGGTGTGCATCCGAAGGAGGACCTCCTTCAGGTTCAGCACCACGTCCGTGACATCCTCCACCACCTCGGGGACGGTGGTGAACTCGTGGTCCACGCCCTCGATCTTCACCGAGGTGATGGCCGCGCCCTGCAGCGACGACAGCAGCACCCGCCGCAGCGAGTTGCCCATCGTCGTGCCGAAACCACGCTCCAGCGGCTCCGCCACGAACTTGCCGTAGGTGGGGCTCAGGGAGTCCTGGTCCACTTCCATCCGGCGCGGCTTGATGAGGTCACGCCAGTTCTTCGCAACGAACGTATCTGCCATGGTGTACGGCTCCTCGAGACGTGCGCCACCACCCACTTCCCCACCGAAGCGGCGGGAGGATGGGCACGCGGGGGTACTGCGTAACGACCGCCACCGGACGCTGCAAGAACGCCCAGGGCGACAAAGCACAACGCCCCGGCCTCGTCGGCCAGGGCGTCCACTGCGGCCTGATCCCGGTAGACGGGGCCCGGCGCGAGATTACTTCGAGTACAACTCGACGATGAGCTGCTCCTGGATCGGCATGGTCAGGTCCTCGCGGTTCGGGACCGTCTTGACCGTTCCCTTGAAGGACTTCTTGTCCAGCTCGATCCACTGGGGAATGCCACGGCGGTCCACGGTCTCCAGCGCCTCGGAGATGCGCAGCACCTTGCGGCTCTTCTCCACCACCTCGACCGCGCTGCCCGGCTTCACGGAGAACGACGGGATGTTCACCCGGCGACCGTTCACCTGGAAGTGGCCGTGACGGACCAGCTGGCGCGCCTCGTTGCGGGTGTCCGCGAAGCCCATGCGGAACACCACGTTGTCCAGGCGAAGCTCCAGCTGCTGCAGGAGGTTCTCACCCGTCTTGCCCTTGGCGGCAGACGCGCGGTGGTAGTAGCCGCGGAACTGGTTCTCCAGCAGGCCGTACATGCGCTTGACCTTCTGCTTCTCGCGCAACTGCACGCCGTAGCCAGAGAACTTCACGCGGCCCTGGCCGTGCTGGCCAGGAGGATACGGGCGGCGCTCGATGGCACACTTGTCCGTGTAGCAGCGATCGCCCTTGAGATACATCTTCAGGTTCTCGCGCCGGCAAATGCGGCAGGCGCTGGCGGTGTAACGAGCCACTGAAACTCTCCTTGAGGTGGTCTGGAACCGCCCCGCCTGGCGCGAGGACGGCCCGAACGGGTTTTAGACGCGGCGGCGCTTGGGCTGACGGCACCCGTTGTGCGGAATGGGCGTCACGTCGCGGATGAGATTGATCTTCAGACCGGCGGCGGCCAGCGCACGCAGCGCCGACTCACGGCCCGCGCCCGGGCCCTTCACGAACACGGACACGTTCTTCAGGCCGTGCTCCATCGCCTTCGCCGCGGCGTCGCCGGCGGCCACCTGCGCCGCGAACGGGGTGGACTTGCGGCTTCCCTTGAAGCCACGCGCCCCGGCCGACGACCAGGAGATCACGTTCCCGGACACATCCGTGATCGTGATGATGGTGTTGTTGAACGTGGACTGGATGTGGACCACGCCATTCAGAATGCTCTTCTTACCCTTGCGCTTGGCCTTCTTCGCCGCAGGGGCCTCGCCCTCGGCACCCGCCGGCGCCGCGGCGGTATTGGTCTCGTCAGCCATGTGAATTGCTGCTCCTGGGAGTAGGTGATCGACGCCTGGCCCTCACGGGTCCAGGCGCAAGCGGGTTACCGAGCCGGAGCGGCCGGCTTCGCGCGAACGATGCCACGCTTCGGACCCTTGCGGGTGCGCGCGTTGGTGTGAGTCCGCTGGCCACGAACAGGCAGACCCTTGCGGTGACGCAGGCCCCGGTAGCAACCCAGGTCCATCAGCCGCTTGATGTTCATGGTCACCTCACGCCGGAGGTCACCCTCGACCTTGTAATTCGCCTCGATCAGCTCGCGGATCTTGCGAGTCTGCTCTTCGGTGAGGTCCTTGGTCCGGGTGGCGAGATCGATGCCCGCCGCCTCAATGATCTTGTGCGCGGTCGTGTTGCCGATCCCGTAGATGTACTGGAGCGAGATCACCGCACGCTTGTTGGGCGGCAGGTCGATGCCGGCGATACGAGCCATCTTCGGTCTTCCTTACTTGAGTGGAGTTGGTCTGAGGCAATGGCCTGACTGGCCACTAGCCCTGGCGCTGCTTGTGCCGCGGGTTGGAGGCGCAGATGACACGCACGATACCCTTGCGGCGGACAACCTTGCACTTATCGCAGATCTTCTTGACGGACGCCCGAACCTTCATGGGAGCGAACTTCCTTCCTTCAGCAGAGAAAAGCCCAGAGAAGCCACAGCGCTCCGGAGAGCGTGCGCTTCCGACTACTTCGCCCGGTACGTGATCCGCCCGCGCGTCAGGTCGTACGGCGACAGCTCGACCTTCACCTTGTCACCCGGGAGGATCCGGATGAAGTGCATCCGCATCTTGCCCGAGATGTGCGCGAGCACCTTGTGGCCATTGTCCAGCACCACTCGGAACATCGCATTCGGCAGGGGCTCCATTACGGTCCCCTCGACTTCGATGGAATCATCCTTCGGCAAGCGTCACACCCTCTTCGGACCACGAACCTCTGGAAGCGCGGCGGGATAGCACCTTGGTCCGTAAGTAGCAAGCACCGCGCGTAGAAAAACCGGATTCCTCCCAACACCGCCCCCTTGCCCCCTATTTCACCCTGAGTCAGAGCGACTTCAATCGCGTCGGGTGAGGAAGTCCGATCCCCTTCTGTCTTCAGGAGAGTGTGCTCGAAACGGGCGAAAAACCTCCCGTCCCCCGGCACCACCCTCCGTCCTTCTCCAATGTCATCAGCGCGAGCGAGCCTCTGCCTTCCAGGCTGCTACACCGCCCTATTCCTCACTGAACCGCTGGATCAGAACCAGGAGGTCCGTGGTTGGGGTTCACTGAACAAGCCCCCAGCACTCAGCCCGTCCTGTCCGTCCACAAGCCTACAGACAGCGCAACCTGGCCCTGAGCCTGCGGATTCGCTCCTCAGCTCGGCGTCTCGCCCCTCGCGGCCCTGAATACCCCTCTCAGCGGCCTGCGAGTACCCAGCGGAAGCAAGAAGGATGATGAGCCCATTCCCGCTTGCTCGACACCTCAGCCCTTCCGGGCCGCGGCCTTGATCTCTTCGTAGATGCCCTCAGGCGAACCCACGCCATCCACGGTCTTCAGCAGGCCCTTGCCCGCATAGAAGTTCTTCAACGGCGCGGTCTCCGCGTCGTACTTCTGGAGGCGCTTCTCGACAACCTCAGGCATGTCGTCCGGGCGCTGCACAAGCGCAGTCCCGCATTTGTCGCAGTGCCCTGCGCGCTTCGGAGGGCTCTGCGTCACATGGAAGACGGAGCCGTCGTTCGGGCACACGCGCCGCCCCGAGCCGCGCTCGATGAGCTTCGCATGCGGCACCTCGAGCGAGATGACCGCGTCCAGCTTCTTGCCGAGGCGAGCCAGCATCCGGTCCAAGGCGTCCGCCTGGCCCGGCGTGCGAGGGAAGCCGTCCAGAACGAAGCCCTGAGCGACATCCGACTCCTTCAGGCGCTCCTCCACGATTCCAATGACGACCTCATCCGGCACGTACTGCCCGGCTGCCATCAACGGCCCGGCCACCTTCCCCAGCTCGGTCCCGTCCTTGACCGCCTTGCGGAGGATGTCCCCGGTGGAGATCTGCGGGATGTGAAAGTCCGCGTAGAGCTTCTTCGCCTGGGTACCCTTCCCCGCGTTCGGCGGTCCCAACAGGATCAGGTTCATGTCGCTCCTCTCAACTGCGAAGCTCGTCCAAAGGAAGGCATGGAAGTTCGCGGCAACCCAAGCCTCGAACGCCCCCCATGGTCAGCAAAGTCTATCCCTGAACGACGAGACGCCCCTCCCCACCACGGGGAGAGGCGCCCGGAACGCATCTGCACTCTATCAGGCCGCCACGCGCACCCGGCCGCGGATCTTCGGGCCGCGGGGACCCGCGAAGCCCTCGTAGTTGCGGCTGATGAGGTGACCCTCAATCTGCTGCACCGTGTCCAGCGCCACGCCCACCACGATGAGGAGCGCCGTGCCGCCGAAGGTGAAGCGCACCCCCAGCAGGCTGCTGATGACGGACGGAATCACGCAGATGAGCGCCAGGTACACGGCACCACCGAACGTCAGCCGGTTCAGCACGCGCTCGATGAACTCCGCCGTCTGACGGCCCGGACGGATGCCAGGGATGTACCCACCCTGCTTCTTGATGTTGTCCGCCACGTCATCCGGCCGGAACGTCAGGGCCGTGTAGAAGTACGAGAAGAAGATCACCATCAAGACGAAGAGCCCGTTGTAGATCCACAGGTTCGACTCGATGGCCCGCTGGAAGCCCTGGAGGAACGGGAACCACGTCCCCAGCGTGGCGGGGAACGACAACACCGCGCCCGCGAAGATGGGCGGGATGACGCCCGAGCTGTTCACCTTCATCGGGAAGTAGGTGGCCTGGCCCGCGAACATCCGACGGCCCGCCATGCGCTTCGCGTACTGGATGGGGATACGCCGCATGCCTCGCTCGACGTAGACCACGATGCCGATGATGAGGAGCATGAACGCCAGCAGGCCGACGACCGCCGCGGCGTTGATGACCTCCTGCGTGGTCAGGTCGAGCAGCGTCTTGGCGCCAGGCACCATGCGAGCCACGATACCAGCGAAGATGATGAGCGAGATGCCGTTGCCAATGCCGCGCTCGGTGATGCGCTCACCCAGCCACATGATGAAGGCGGTTCCGGCCGTGAGGCTCACCACCGTCATGAACGTGAACCAGACGTTGTCGTTAGGAACCACGACCTGGTTGAACCCGCCCTGCCCCGCATCCGAGCGCCCCAGCGAAGCCAGCCAGCGCGAGATGCCGATGCCCTGGACCACCGACAACACGATGGAGCCGTAGCGCGTGTACTGATTGAGCTTCTGGCGGCCCGCGGCGCCTTCCTTCTGCATCCGCTCCAGGCTCGGCACCACCACGGCGAGCAGCTGGATGATGATGGAGGCGCTCACGTACGGCATGATGCCCAGACCGAAGATGGACATCTGCTCCAGCGCGCCGCCGGAGAAGAGGTTGAACAGCGACACCAGACCGCCCGATTGTTTCTGGGCGTTCATGAACGCGTTCATCGCAGCCCGGTCGACGCCCGGCGTATTGATGAAGATGCCGATGCGATAGACGGCCAGCAGCGCGAGCGTGTACGCGAGCCGGCTGCGGAGCTCCGCGATGCGGAAGACGTTGGCGAAGGCGTTCAGAGCCACGGGGAAGCCATCCTCTTCAAGAGGTTCTGCCAGGAACAACAAGCGCCCCTCTCCATTTCCGGAAAGGGGCGCGAAAGCCTACACAACGCCGGAGGCGTGCACCACCCTGGAGTGATGCCCGCCTCTCATGCTCAGGCCTTGGGCTGCCGAGGAGCCTTCACGCCCTTACCGGCGTGAGCCTTCGCGGCCGACTCGGGCTTGTGGGCCATCAGCGGAAGCTCGGTGACCGAGCCGCCAGCCTTCTCCACCGCCTCGCGGGCAGATGCGGAGACCTTGTGCACGGTCACGGAGACCTTCTTGCTCAGGTCACCCTGGGCCAGAAGCTTGACGCCGTCGTAGCGACCCTTGACCAGGCCCGCCTTCTTCAGCGCGTCCACGTCCACCGTCGCGCCCGCGGCGAAGGCCTTCTCCAGGTCCGCCAGGTTCACCACCGCGTAGGTGGTGCGATTGGGCGGATTGAAGCCGAACTTCGGGAGCCGGCGCTGCAGGGGGCTCTGACCGCCCTCGAAACCCTCGAACCGCATGTTACCGCTGCGGGCCTTCTGACCCTTGCCACCGCGACCGGCCGTCTTGCCGAGGCCGCTACCCTGGCCGCGACCGACGCGCTTCTTGCGGTGCCACGACCCCTGGGGCCGCTTCAAACCGTTCAGAGTGCTCATTGTCTGGATCCTCGTTCTCAGGCCTTCGCCTGCGCCTCGTTACGCGCGCGGGCCCGGTCCCGGGCAACGATCTTCCGCGCCTTGCGGCGCTTGGGCGCCGGGGCCTCCTGGCTGACCTTCTCCAGGCTGACCAGGTGCTTGACCTTGAACACCATGCCGCGATTCGCCGGGGTGTCCCTGAGCAGTCGCTCCTCGCCGAACTTCTTCAGACCCAGGCCACGGATGGTGGCCAGCATGTCCTCGGAAGCGCCGGCGAAGCTCTTCGTCAACTTGACCTTGATCGCCATGACTAACCCCTCGCCTCGCCCGCGAGCTTCTGCGGCTCGACGTCCTTGCCGCGGAGCCGAGAAACCTGCTCGGCGCTGCGCAGCTGCTTCAGGCCCGCAACCGTGGCCTTCAGCACGTTGTGGGGGTTCCGGGACCCCTGGCTCTTGGTCAGGATGTTCCGGATGCCCGCCGCCTCCAGCACGGCGCGAACCGCGCCACCGGCGATAACGCCCGTACCCTCGCTGGCCGGCTTCAGAAGCACCCAGCCGGCGCCGAAGTGCCCGAGCACCTCATGCGGGATGGTGTGCCCCATCCGCGGCACGCGGAAGAGGTTCTTCTTGGCGTTCTCGCCACCCTTGCGAATGGCTTCGGGGACTTCGTTGGCCTTGCCCAGGCCCACGCCGACGTGACCGTTGCCATCCCCCACCACCACCAGCGCGGCGAACGAGAAACGGCGGCCACCCTTCACCACCTTGGCCACGCGGTTGATGTTCACCACGCGGTCGGTCAGGTCCAGATCGTTCGGATTGATCGGAGTTGCCACTTGGGGGATTCCTTTCGAAAACCTAGAACTTCAGCC
Organism: Myxococcaceae bacterium JPH2; assembly: GCA_016458225.1. Lineage (NCBI taxonomy): Bacteria > Pseudomonadati > Myxococcota > Myxococcia > Myxococcales > Myxococcaceae > Myxococcaceae bacterium JPH2. Next base: position 42,458 of record JAEMGR010000011.1, read on the forward strand.
CGGCCTCGCGCGCGGCGTCAGCCACGGCAGCGATGCGCCCATGGTAGGGGAAGCCGTTGCGGTCAAACACCACCGCCTCGACATTGGCCGCCTTGCACTTCTCGGCGATGAGCGAGCCCACGCGCTTGGCGTCCGCCTTCTTGTCGCCCTCGTCCTTGCCCTTCAGCTCCTTGGACAGCGACGAGGCGAATGCCAGCGTGCGCCCGGTGGAGTCATCCACCACCTGCGCGTAGATGTGCTTGAGGCTCTTGTAGACAGTAAGCCGCGGCCGCTCGGTGGTACCCGAGAGCTTCTTGCGGATGCGGTTCTTCCTCTTGATGCGCGGATCGACCTTCGACATGGCAGCTTCCTTTTCCTTCCGGCGGCGATGCGGCCTTCCGCCGCCGGATGATTCCGCCAGGTCTCACGGCCCAGCGGGGTTGGATATTCGGCACAGACGGCGACACGACGACTACGTCGTACCGGTCTTGCCCTCCTTGCGACGGATGCGCTCCTCCGCGTACTTGATGCCCTTCCCCTTGTACGGCTCGGGCGGGCGCAAGGAGCGGATGTTCACGGCGGTGGCGCCAAGCGCCTCCTTGTCAGCGGACCGCAGGGTCAGGCCCACCGTCGGAAGGCTGTCCTCGGTGCGCGAGGCCTTGTCGACCTCGGCCGTGACGCCCTCCGGCAGGTTGAACACCACCGGGTGCGAGAAGCCGAGCGCGAAGTGAATCGCCTTGCCCTTGACCTCGGCGCGGAAACCAACGCCCCGGATATCCAGGCGCCGCTCGAAGCCGACAGACACGCCCTTCGCGGCGTTCGCCAGGATGGTGCGCGTCAGGCCGTGGAGGCTCCGTGCCGTACGCGAGTCATCCTCGCGCTGCACGGTGACCTGCCCGTCCTTCACTTCCACCTTCACGTGGGCCGGCAGCCTGACCGACAGCTTGCCCTTGGGGCCCTCGAAGTTGACCTGCTCGCCCGCGACGACGGCCTTCGTCTTGTCGCCGAGCTTGATCGCCAGTTTTCCAATCCGACTCATGATTGCCTCGTGCTGTCGTCGCCCGGGGCGCGCTCCTCACGGTGCGCGGCTCCCAAGCCACTGGCTAGTAGACCGTGCAGAGCAGCTCGCCGCCGACCTTCTGCTTCCGAGCCTCTCCGTCCACCATGATGCCGCGGGAGGTGGACAGGATGGAGATACCCAGGCCACCCAGCACCTGCGGAATCTCGCGCACCGTCACGTACCGGCGCAGGCCAGGCTTGGAGACGCGCTTCATGCCGGTGATGGCCGGGCTGCGGTCCGGGCCATACTTCAGCTGAACGGTGATCTCGCTCTGCGGAGCGATCTCGTGGATCGTGTACTCCCCAATGTAACCCTCGTCCTTGAGGACCTTGATGATCTCGACCTTCAGCTTCGAGTGGGGGATGACGACCTTGTCGTGCCGCGCACGGGACGCGTTGCGCAGGCGGGTCAGCATGTCGCCGACGGGATCATTGACCGGCATGAAAACCTTCCAAGCGGGCTCGCTCGAGGAGACACCGCGCTCGCAGTCACCGCGCCTGCCGGGCCCATCCCGGGGGTTCGCGGAGACTGCAACATCACAGCTTCAACGACAGCGTCCTTTGCAGTGCACTGTTCCAGCGCCCCCTGCCCCACCTGTTCGGTGAGGCAGACGGCCCCGGGTTCCGGCTACCAGGACGACTTGGTCACGCCGGTGATCTCACCGCGCAGCGCACGGTGGCGCAGGCAGATACGGCACATCTGGAACTTGCGCAGGAACGCGCGCGGGCGGCCGCAGAGCGGGCAGCGGTTGTACTTGCGCACGGAGAACTTCGGCTTGCGCTTCGCCTGGGCAATCTTGGAGAGCTTGGCCATGGTCGCTTAGATCCTGGGCTACTGGCGGAACGGCATGCCGAAGTGACGCATCAGCGCCAACCCCTGCTCGTCATTGCCGGCGGTGGTGACGAAGCTGATGTTGAGCCCCTTCACCTTCTCGATCTGGTCGTAGTTGATTTCCGGGAAGATGATCTGCTCGCGGACGCCGAGCGTGTAGTTGCCCTTCCCGTCGAAGGCCTTCGGGGACACACCCTTGAAGTCACGAACGCGCGGCAGCGCGACGGAGATCAGGCGGTCCATGAACTCGTACATGCGGTCGCCGCGCAGCGTGACGGCACAGCCAATGGCCTGGCCCTGGCGCAGCTTGAAGTTCGCGATCGACTTGCGCGCGCGCGTCACGACCGGCTTCTGGCCCGTGATGGCAGCAAGCTGGTCCACCGCCGACTCCAGGATCTTGTTGTTGGCGAGAGCCTCGCCCAGACCCATGTTGACGACGATCTTCTCCAGCCGAGGAACCTGATTGGGGTTGTTGAACCCCAGTTCCTTCATCAGCGCGGGGACGCCTTCCTTGCGGAAGCGGATCTTGAGCCGCGCCGGGCCGACCTTGAGGCCTTCCTCGATGTTCGCAGCGAAGCCGACCTTCTTGGCTTCTTCCTTCTTGCGACCCTTCTTTTCCTTCTTCTCGGCCTTCTTCTCTTCAGCCATCGTCCTGTCCTCTGCTTCGGAGCGCCGTCGTGGACCCAGCGCGTCCGATCAGTCCTTCATTGGAACCTGGAAACACCCGGCGACCCCACGTCTTCAGGTCGCCAAGCGCGCGCGCCCACCTGCCCCACCGGGTGGTGGGGCAAAGGGCGCGCATACATGCCCGAACCCGGACGCCTAGTCAATCAGGGCGTCGCAGTTCTTGCAGAACCGCTTCTGGGACTCGCCCTCGGTGCGGATACCCACACGCGTCGGCTTGTCACACTTCGCGCACACCACCTGGACATTCGACAGCGCGATGGTGCCCGGCTTCTCGATGATGCCACCCTCGGGGCTCTGCGGCGTCTTCTTCATGTGCCGCTTCACCAGGCGCAGTCCTTCCACCGTCACGCGGCCCGCGTCCCGGTCCACCTTCAGCACCTTGCCGCGCTTGCTGGCCGGGGTCTTCTCCGTGGCTTCCGAACCGGAAATGACCTGGACCGTATCGCCAACCTTCAGCTTCTGCATGGCTTCCTCGTCTCTCTGGCTGCTCGCCGTAATGCCGCGTCCTCTTAGAGGACCTCGGGCGCCAGCGAGATGATCTTCATGAACTTCCGGGCGCGGAGCTCGCGGGCGACCGGCCCGAAGATACGCGTGCCAATGGGCTCCATGTCCTTGTTGATGAGGACCGCGGAGTTGCCATCGAACTTGATGTAGCTGCCGTCCGGACGACCCACCTCGCGCTTGGTGCGAACGATGACGGCCTTCGCCACATCACCCTTCTTCACCTTCGAGTTGGGAAGCGCCTCGCGAATCGACACGACGATCACATCGCCAATGGACGCGTACTTGCGCTTGGAGCCGCCGAGCACCTTGATGCAGAACACCTTCTTGGCGCCCGAGTTGTCGGCCACGTCGAGCACGCTCGTCATCTGAATCATCTGAAGTCTCCTCTTGCTCGAGCCGGCCAGCGCGCCTTACGGCACGCCGGCCAGGTGTGGCCTAGACGTTCTTGCTCTTCTCCAACACCTCAACCACGCGCCAACGCTTGTCCTTCGAAGCGGGCTTGGTCTCGGCGATGCGCACCCGGTCACCCTCGTTGATGGTGATCTTCTTCGGGTAGTCGTGGTCCTCGACGTGCGCCTTGTACTTCTCGCGCAGGCTCATGATCTTCCCGTACTTCGGGTGAGGCGCGCGGCGCTGGACGGTGACGACGACCGTCTTCTGCATCTTGTTGGAGGTGACGATCCCCACGCGCGTCTTGGGACGGCCACGGGAGGAGGTCTCGGGAGCGGGCGTTGCAGTTGCTTCAGCCATCTTGGGTCTCACTGTCTCTCATACACCCGGCCCCTCACGGGCCGGATGGCCGCGCGCGCCCGGCAACCGGGCACACACGGATGCACTTCCTGACTACCCCGCCTTCGCGGCCCGGGCCTTCTCGCCCAGGACGGTGAGGATGCGGGCCAGGTCGCGGCGGTGCGCCGTACGTCCAGCCGGGCTGTCCAGCGAGCCGGTCCGACGCTTGAGCTGGTCCTGGAACAGCGTCTCACGCAGTTCTGCCGCGCGCCGCTTCAGGTCCTCCGCCGACAACTCCTTCAATTCCTTCGCAGTCGCCATCTTCTGGTCTCCTCGGCGCGATCGAGCGCCCTCTCCTTGCGGAGCGGCGCTCACCGCGGTGCGTGACTACAGGCCCATCTCGCTGCGGCGGACGATCTTGGTCAGCACCGGCAGCTTCGCCTGCGCCAGCTTCAAGGCCCCAGTCGCGACCTCCGGCGTCATGCCCTCCATCTCGTAGAGCACGCGACCCGGCTTCACCACGGCAACGTAGTACTCCACGCCACCCTTACCGGTACCCATTCGGGTCTCGGCCGGCTTCTTGGTGATGGGCTTGTCCGGGAAGATCCGGATCCAGATCTTGCCACCACGCTTCACATGGCGCGTCATGGCGATACGGGCCGCCTCGATCTGCCGCGAGGTGATCCACCCCGGCTGCAGAGTCACAAGGCCGAACTCACCGTAGGTGAGGTCGCTGCCGCGGTGAGCCGCGCCGAACATGCGGCCCTTCTGCATCTTGCGGTATTTGGTACGAGCAGGCTGAAGCATCGTCGCTGTCCTTCGTGCCTCGCGGGCGGAGCAGGCCTTGCGGCCCGCTCCTCGGAGGGCGTCTTACCGGTTGGTGGGCATGGGGGCCTGGCCACCCTTGCCCGGGAGGACCTCGCCCTTGCAGATCCAGACCTTGCAGCCAATCTTGCCGTAGGTCGTCTTGGCCTCAGCGAAGCCGTAGTCGATGTCGGCGCGGAGCGTGTGCAGAGGCACGCGACCCTCGCGGTACCACTCGTAGCGCGCCATCTCCGCGCCACCCAGGCGGCCCGAGCAGGCCACGCGGATGCCCTTGGCGCCGAACTTCATCGCCGTCTGCAGCGCCTTCTTCATGGCGCGGCGGAAGGCAATGCGACGCTCGAGCTGAGTGGCGATGTTCTCGGCCACGAGCTGCGCGTCCGTCTCGGCCTTGCGGACCTCGACGATGTTGAGGAAGACCTCGTTCTTCGTGAACTGCTGGAGGTCCTTCTTCACGGTCTCGATGCCCGCGCCCCGCTTGCCGATGACGATGCCCGGCCGAGCGGTGTGCACGTTCACCTTCACCTTGTTGGCCGCGCGCTCGATCTCCACCTTGGAGACACCCGCGTGGTTCAGCGACTTCTTCACGAACTCGCGGATGCGGATGTCTTCATGCAGCCACTGCGCGTAGTTCTTGTGCTCGAACCACTTGGAGTCCCAGGTCTTGATGACTCCGAGGCGGAACCCAATCGGATGAACTTTCTGTCCCAACGTGAATCTCCTTGAAGCGTCCGGGCGCGGCCCGAAAGGTTCCTACTTCTTGGCCTCGGCCAGCACCACATGGACGTGGGCGGACTTCTTCTTGATGGGCGTGGCGCGACCCATGGCGCGCGGCATGAACCGGCGCTGGGTGGGGCCCTGGTCCACGGAGATGGTCTTGACGTAGAGGGTGTCCACGTCCACCTGCCCCTTGGACTTGTCCGTGGCGTTCGCCACCGCGCTCTTGATGAGCTTCTCCACCGGGCGCGCCGCGGCGCGCTTGGTGAACTTCAGGATGCTCAGGGCAGCCTCAACAGGCTTGCCCCGGATGAGCTCCGCGACAGTGGAAATCTTGCGGGGGCTCATGCGCACGTTGCGCAGATGTGCAGTCGACTCCATGGTCATCTCCTCAGGCTCTCAGGCTGGTAGCGGGTTACTTGCCCGGGGCCTTGGCGACCTTCTTCTCGGCCGAGTGGCCGCCGAAGGTGCGCGTAGGGGCGAACTCGCCAAGCTTGTGGCCCACCATGTTCTCCGTCACGAACACCGGGATGAACTTCTTCCCGTTGTGCACGGCGAACGTGTGGCCCACGAACTCGGGGAGGATCGTGGAGCGCCGAGACCAGGTCTTCACGACCGACTTCTTGTTCGTCTTGATCATGTCCTCAATCTTCTTGAGGAGGTGATCGTCGACGAAGGGACCCTTCTTAATCGAACGAGCCATGTTTCAAAGTCCTCTTACTGGCTGCGCGCGCCCTGGCGGCGGCTGCTCACGATGAACTTGTCGGTGCGCTTGTTGGTGCGCGTGGTGAGGCCCTTCGTCTTCTTGCCCCACGGAGACACCGGGTGCGGATTACCCTGGCCCGACTTACCCTCACCACCACCGTGCGGGTGGTCGACCGGGTTCATCGCCAGACCGCGGACGGTGGGCCGGATACCCAGCCACCGGCTCTTACCCGCCTTGCCGATGCGGATGATCTCGTGCTCGATGTTGCCGACCTGGCCCACCGTAGCGCGGCACTCGATGAGCACCTTGCGCACGGCGCCCGAGGGCATACGCACCTGAGCGTAACGGTCTTCCTTGGCCATCAGCTGACCGGAGGTGCCGGCCGAGCGGATGATCTGGGCGCCGCGCCCCGGCTTCAGCTCCACGTTGTGCACGACCGTGCCCACGGGGATGTTCTGGAGCGGGAGGCTGTTGCCCGGCCGGATGTCGGCGTTCGCGCCGGCGAACACGGTGTCGCCCACGCTCAGGCCCACCGGGGCCAGAATGTAGCGCTTCTCACCGTCCGCGTAGTGCAGCAGCGCGATGTTGGCGGTGCGGTTCGGGTCGTACTCGATGGCAACGACCTTGGCCGGCACGCCGTCCTTGTCACGACGCTTGAAGTCGATGACGCGGAAGCGGCGCTTGTGTCCACCGCCCTGGTGGCGGCGGGTGATGTGCCCGTGAACGTTGCGGCCACCCGAGCGCTTCAGCGGCTCGGTCAGGCTCTTCTCGGGCGTGTCCTTGGTGATGTCCGCGAAATCGGACACCGTCATCAGACGGCGGGCGGCGCTGGTCGGCTTGTACTTCTTGATGCCCATGGTGTGTTCCTCGTCTCAGGCAGATCCGTCGCCAATGGCGTCAGACCGCCCCTCCCTCGAAGAGCTCGATCTTGTCCCCCTCCTTGAGGGTGACGACCGCCTTCTTGAAGTTGGGGCGCTGGCCGATGCTCTTGCCGACCCGCTTCGTCTTGCCGCGCACGATGTTGGTGCGCACGCCCTCGACCGTGACCTTGAACAGCGAGGTCACAGCCCGGGCCACGTCGTGCTTCGTGGCCTTGCGGTCCACGATGAACGAGTACTGCCGAAACTTCTCGCGGGCCTTGTCCAGCTTCTCGGTGATGAGCGGGCCCCGGATGACGTCGTTGATATTCATGACAGCGCCCCCTCGAGCGCCTTCGCGGCGGCAGAGGTGAGGACGAGGTGCGAGTGGCGCAGCACGGACTCGAGGTTCAGACCCTCGGGCGGCAGCACGTCGAACTTCGCCAGGTTGCGCACGCTGCGGTGCAGGTTGGTGTTGCCCCGGTCATCGATGACCAGCGCGTTCTGGAGCTTCATGCGCTTGGTGAGCGCCTCGAAAGCCTGCTTCGACTTCGGGGCATCCAGCTTGAAGCCATCCAGGATGATGAGCTGCTTCTCCCGGGCCCGCAGGGACAGGACCGCGCGGAGCGCGCCCCGCCGAACCTTGCGCGGCGGCCGATAGAAGTAATCGCGGGCCTTGGGGGCCATCGCCTTACCGCCACCCACCCAGTGGGAAGCGCGGATGGAACCCTGACGAGCGCGGCCGGTGCCCTTCTGCTTCCAGGGCTTCTTGCCGCCGCCGCTGACCAGCGAGGTGTTCTTCACCCCGACCGTGCCCCGACGCCGGTTGATCTGCTGCATCTTCGCCACCTCGTAGAAGAGGTGGGTGTTCGGCTCGGCGCCAAAGATCTCGTCGGAGAGCTCGATCTCCGAAATCTTCTTCAAATCCAGGTCGACTACGTCAAACTTCGCCATGGCACTTTCCTCGGGGGGTCGAAGTGAAACCACTCCGACGCCTCCCCGCTTCCTAGGACTTGATCTCGACGTCAACGCCGGCCGACAGATCCAGCTTCATGAGCGCGTCCAGCGTCTGCTGGGTAGGCTCGAGGATATCGAGCAGACGCTTGTGGGTGCGGATCTCGAACTGCTCGCGGCTCTTCTTGTCCACGTGCGGCGACCGCAGCACCGTGAACTTGTTGATGCGCGTCGGCAGGGGGATCGGACCGGCCACCTTGGCGCCCGTGCGCTTGGCCGTCTCGACGATCTCCCCAGCGCTCTGGTCCAGGAGCTTCGAGTCGTACGCCTTCAGCCGGATGCGGATCTTCTGTGTCGCCATTCGCAAAAACCTCTTTGAACAGCCTCTGTCTTGGGAGGCGGGGTACGACCGACAGCGCCTGGATGTCAGAGAGCCGTTTCTTCAGAACGGAGGGGCGCGGTGATTATCACCGCCCCCAGGGGTATGCAACTGGATTTCCACCGGCTCCCCGAAACCTCCGGGTTGGAGGCACCGGAGAACCGGATGGTGGGGGTCACTACGCGATGATTTCTGCGACGACGCCGGCGCCAACAGTGCGACCGCCCTCGCGGACGGCGAA